>JAZSJA010000084.1:0-9601 GCA_045534095.1 Acutalibacteraceae bacterium
GCAGGTAACAACCCCATGGTTGGTATGACTGTTGCCCCAGCAGTTGCAGTTAACGAAGCACTTAATAAATAAGGATTTATAAGCCTTTTTGATGCTTTCAGGCAAATGTAAAAGACCTGATTCAAAAATTTAACACTTAAAAAGTTGAACACATCATTTTGGAGTTTTCCTCTATGATGTGTCCTGTTTTTATTATTTTGAGCCATTTACCAATAAATTATTTGATAAATCTAAAATGACATTTTAGATTTATCTTAAAATATCAAAATCCAAGAACACATCCCCCTCTTTGCGTTGATTTATTTTCAATTTTATGCTATAATATTTTTATAATAAAAATCGCAGTTTCGTATTGGAGTGGTAAATATGAACGATGCTTTTGTTTGTGCCGGTGAAAATTTCTCAACCTACCAAAACAACGTACCGGCTCCGCTTTTTCGAAAAGAATTTTATCTAAAAGAAAAAGTAGAATCCATTTTAACTATTGGTGCAACAGGCTTTTACGAGCTTTATTTAAATGGTGAAAAAATCACTAAAGGATATTTAGCTCCTTTTATATCAAACCCCGATGATACAGTTTTTTTTGACCGTTATGATTTAACAGACAAGCTTTGCGAAGGCGATAATACTATTGACGTTTTACTTGGCAACGGTTTTTCCAACCCCATAGGCGGTGAAATTTGGGAACACACAAAACGTGCTGCTTCCCCATCTTTTTCGCTTGATTTTCATTGCGGAAACTTTTGCTTTTCTGCCAAGGATATGCTGTGGAAATCATCACATATATTATTTGACGACTGCCGCATTGGAACGTACTGCGATGCAAGACTGTATAGTATAAGTGGTAATCTTATTGATTTTCCCGGGGAATGGAATCCCCCTGTATTGGCACCAACCCCAAAGGGAGAAAAACGCTTTACCACATGTGAACCGGTAAAAGAAATAAGACGATTAAAAGCGGTAGAAATTGTTGCTGGAGGACTGCGTGATTACCGTATGCGCGACGCTTTTATCAACACCCTTTATAACGGAGAAACGGTAATGGGCTCTACTTGTAAATATGGTGGATATATTTACGATTTTGGTGAAAACAACGCTGGTGTTCCACGTTTAAAAATCAAAGGCAAAAAGGGACAAAAAATCGACCTTCAATTTTCCGAATTGCAGTTTGAAGGTTTTGTAGACTATATAAACGTTGACGTATACCCCGATGGATGTTGTCAAAGGGACGTATATATTTGCGGTAGTGATGAAGAAGAAATTTATATTCCACCCTTCACCTACCATGGTTTTCGCTATTGCTATGTTTACGGAATAACACCCGAACAGGCAACCCCAGATCTTTTAGAATACATAATTTTGCATAACGATGTTAAGGTAAAAGCAGATTTCTTATGTTCGGATGAAATTTCAAATCAAATTTTTGCCGCTTGTCGTCGTAGTGACGAATCTAACTTAGTAAATATAATAACCGACTGTCCCCAACGAGAAAAAAACGGTTGGACAGGAGACGTGACAGTTTCAATTGACCACTATATGTTTAATTTAGGCGTTGAAAACTGTATTAAGGACTGGCTAAGTTGTGTACGCAACGTGCAAGGTTCAAATGGAAACTTACCAACCGTTGTGCCTTCTACTACCAATGCAGACAACTGCCCTGTGTGGGATAGTGTATTATTCTTTGCTCCGTTTGCGGTTTATCAGTACACAGGTGACGTCAGTATAATTGAAGATAATGCCGACTGTATGATGAAAAATCTACGATATTATATGGACACTAGAGACGAAAGAGGCCTTGTTGAAATGGGTATGGGTGATTGGCTACCTGTTGATACACCCGTTGGCATTTATAATTCTCCACTAGGCTTTTGTTGTTCTGTAATTTTAATGGAAGCCTGTCGTATGGGCGATATTATGTTGCGAAAAATTGGTCGTAACGCCGACGCCGATTATTGTGCTCAAAGTCGCGAGCATCTAAAACAAGCAATTAGGCTTGAGTACAATGAGGGCGGAATTATAACTGCAGGTAAAACTAAAAAATATCAAAAAAACGAATATAAAACCTGTCAGACCTCTCAAGCATTGGGATTATACGCAGGTGTTTTTGAACAAGACGAAATAAAAGTAGCTGTAGATACCCTTATTTCCTGCATCAAAGAAAAAAATAACAGCTTCGACTGTGGATTTTTGGGAATGCGAACGATTTTCCACGTTCTTGCCGAACAAGGATTTGCCGATCTCGCGTATTATATGATAACAAAGCCCACGCACCCCTCTTATGCTAATATGATATATCGTGGTGAAACAACCGTTTGGGAACGTTTTAGTGCCCCAGGGAAGCGAATTGGTTCTCACAACCATCATTTTATGGCTGATGTTTCTGTATGGTATCTTCGCCACGTCGTCGGAATCTCTGTTAACCCTTTTTACAACGATCCTGATTTTGTAATAATTCAACCAAAGTTTATAAAGCAACTTGAATTTGCAAAGGGAAGTTACACAACTCCAAATGGAAAAGTTGAAGTAAAATGGCAGCGAACTGACGATAAAATTCATTTAACCATACGCACAGAGGGCTTAGTTAAGTTTAAACTTGGAAACGACATTAAAGACCAGTGCGAAAAAATTGAAATTAAATAAAAAAGAAGAGCATATTTGGAACGAATCCGTTAAACAACCTTAAACGGAGAACCAAATATGCTCTATATTTTTTATCCTTTTACGCTTGTATAAACCGTAATTGAAGCAGCCGGAACAGTGTCAACCATTATATCTTTTACGTTAAGATATGTTGCATCTGCATCTTTTAGTTTTGCATCCGGAGTAGCTTTGACAGTATTTATGGTTTCTTGATGTCTGTATAAAGTACGATTTATTGCATCATCGAACTTAATTTTAATATTTTTCTCCACAACGTCAAGATTTACAACTGTGATAGTCCAATTACCATCCTCAAGCTTAACAGCACCTATATAAATACCTGTATAATCTTCCATTAACTTATCGTTATTGGTTTTATACACAGTACCGTTTTTGTAGCCATTATACTTTGTAAAAAGTCCCAATGCATAATATTGATCGCTAGGTACAGGGCTAACAAAAAGACTAGGTACAATTCCGGTAATATGCACACCGTTTTCCCACTCACCGCCGTTTGACGTATTATCGGTCCAAAGTTGATCAAAAAGTTGCCAGTATATCATATTTTGAATACCAAGTTGCTGACCAATTATAGCGGTAGAAACGGCTTGTAAACCATGCCATATAGTACTTGTTTTAGCAAGTAAATCATCGGCTTGAGTATCGAATTCATCTATCCAAAACTCTTTTTTACCAAGAAGCCCCGCATCTTTCATATGATTTAAATAAGAGGTATATACGGGAACAGTCATTTCAGAGAAAACATCTCGTGTAATACTTGAGGCCTTGGGATAAAAATGACAAGAATAAATATCAAATAAATCGGGATCATTTTCAAGCACGTAGTTAAGCAAATGGTCACCTGTTTGAGTAACCTCATTAGGACCTACGTGTTTAACGGTATCGGCAAGTCCCATTTCGGATAATTTGTCTTTAATTGCACGAGAAACAAGAACGTACTCTCTTTTTGCGGTAGATTCACCTTGATAGGTGTTACAAGGCTCAACAAAATAGAGAAGATGATTAACGTTGTTTATACCTCTTGAACGGAGCTCTAAAAGTGTTTCGGCAACGAAGTTTCCCACTCTGCGACCCGATTTTATTAGACGAACATCCTCATCCGACATACCTGAAAAATCAAAGCCATTGCTTTCACCAAAACGATCTTCTCCTCTACCCTTTAGATAACTTACTTCTCCGATAGAGGAACTGCCTATTTCAGATATATAACTGAAATGCCAACCTATTTGAAGCAAAATTTCAACGTTTTCTTCCTGCATAGCTTTGGCATAATCTGTAAAATATCCAAAACGATCAGAACCAAAATCCCAACCTTTTGAGTTATTCCAAACCCATTGACTTTGATACCTTGTTCTAACGTATCTATAGCCGGAATCCACAAGACGATCAATTTCAGTCTTTAACATCTTATCGGTATAGACTCTGCCACTTGCGTCATCTTTCATAAAACCGAAAGCGTGATAAATTGTACTTGCCGAACTACGGTAATTGGTTATTACGGGCTTTTGAGAATTGTAAACGTTAAGTTCATCATAATAAATCTCTTCATCTACAAAATCATCTTCGTAATCATCAAAATCGGTTTCAAAATCTTCGGTTATTTCTTCATCATATTGGATATTATCGGCATCTTCATCTGTTTTTTCATCATCTTGAATATCATCGGTATTTTCCAATGTTTCTTCGTCTTTTTCTGTTTGGGTGGTATCAGAAGAAGGAGTAGAACTTGTGTTGGTATCCGTTTTAGTTTTAGAACAAGCACTAAGAGCCGAAAACATTAAAGTCAAACTTAAAACTAAGCAAAATATCTTTTTAAGCATTTAAAATCCCCTTCTTTCCTTCTTTTTTACCTAAAACAAGTGTTGCAATAATAAGGCTTACGCTAAGCATAATAAGAGGTAAAACAAAATCTTCAATACCCTTATCGGAAGTAGAAGGAATATCTGTTAACTCATTATTATTGTCGTTAGAATCTGTTGACTCATTATTGACGTTAACTGACGTAATGCCTCCGTTTAATATAACGGTTGAACCTGTAACATCATCATAATCATAAGGCTTTACAACAGAATAATCATTAGGATCTTCTTCAAAACCATATTCCGACATATATAACATAATATTATCTACGTCAAAACTGCCTTTAGTACATTTAATTACAAGATAAACGTATCCGTCTTCTTCACTAGAGAATTTAAACGCTGTTCTTTGCCATGATTTTGTATTAGGCTCAATAAATGAGGCAGGTTCATAATTGTAATCGGTAAAGAATTCTTTACCATCAGACGTTGCGGAAATTCCAACATAACCTTCAGCATTATTACTTCTTACTGCGGCAGAGAAAATATACTCGGCATTTGCTCTAACCTTAATCGGTAATACGTAATTAGTACCTGCAGATACCTTTAAATATCTTTCGTTTTGCTCTGCATCACCGACAACAACGCTAACTGTCTTTGGTAAATTCTTAAAATTAGCATCAGTTATTGCCTGTTCAAAATTATTATTTTCAATAAAATTATAAACAGTTGCAGTGTATTTTTCCTTTACGTTATTTTCTGTTACAAACGCTCTTACAACAGTAAGGGTTATATCATCAATATAAAAACTTCCCTTTGTTTTTCCTAAAACAGAACCAATTATTGTTTTGATTATAGTGTAGTTTTTATTTGTGAAATTAAACTCTAATTTATTCCAACCATCTGTTTGGGCTGTATGCTCAAAACCAACGTTTTCGGCTAAGGTTTTTCTGTACTCGGGAGTAACCAAAATGCTACCACCATTTTCGCCCTCTGCCGATTTGTAATAAATTGTAAGTTTATAAGATCCACCCTTAATTATCTGATTTGATAAAAATGCTTCATCTAAAATGCAAACTTTATTTTCATCTATAGCAGATCCATTAAACAACAAGGAATAATCACCACTATAAACGTTATCATCACTATCGGATGATTTTTTATAAATAGAGAAAATATTTGAATCACTATTTTTAAGAGCAAATCTTGAGGTTTCAAAATCCACCTTTTCTATAACTGCACCCATACGGGAAGCATCTTTGGAAAGTTTAATATCTTTAACTTCTGCCGAAGCATTTAACGCTACAAATGCAATATTTGCCGCTTTATGCTCACTTGTGAAGAATTCTATAGAATAATTCTTCCATCCGTCGGAGTTTGTGGTTACACTACTTAAGGATGTAATAAGATTTTCATTATTGGGCAATAATTTTGAAATATCGTATATTGCACCCAAAACATCGCCTTTTGCACTAAAGCTTAAGGTGTATTTGGTGTTCTCCTCTAATTTTAAGGTTTGACGTGCAAAATCGCCCTGATTTTGTAAAACTACAGAATCATCATCCGAAAGAGCAGTACCGCACCAGTTTAAAATGGTGTTGTTGGCTTTATACTGATAAATTTCGAAATTATCAATATAAATATATTTATCATCTACGTTTTTGCCATCAACAGTTGAAGAATAGCCCTGATAATGAAGATTTAACTGTGCGCTGGTAAAGTTACCACTATTGAAATATATATCCACTTTATGCCAACCCGAACCTGCTGCAATCCACTTTCCGCCTGATGACCAAAGTGTTCCTTCCTCGTTCGTAACACTACAGCTTACGATCTTACTGTTGGACGCATAGCCAGGCATATTTATATAAAAGGATACACGATAATTTGACTCAGGTTGAAGATTTTCAAAGGTAAGATATGATAATTGATGGTTTGCATCAAATTTAAGGGAATAATTACCATCATAAGCAATGGTGTTAGTACGTTTGAAGGTACACCAAAGGGATGGCGTATACTGGTCGCCGTTTGACCAGCGGTCTTCTGCCGCCCAACCTGTAACAATACCATTTTCAAAAGTACCATCAAATCCCAAATCGGATAGATAATCATAGGTATTCATATTGTTTCCTGAGAATTTTGCTATAAGTTCAAAATCTTTATCTGTTTTAAAGTTATATGGATTCTCTAAAGAAATCAGAGCATCATTATTATCATACCAACCAACAAAGGTGTTACCCTCATTTGGTGTAGCGGTAACAGTTATTGTAGAATTTTTAGGATACAATCCGTTTTCAAAGTTGCTTTCGGCAGTACCGCCAAAACTACCATTTACGCTACCTTTTACACTATCAATTATTGATCGTGTAAGAGAAAAATCACCTATTGTAACGCTATCCCAAGAACAAGAATCATTACGATAACCTGCACCCTTACAAGATTCTAAAACAACCATATAGTCGCCTGCTTCGTTAGTTGTGAAGGTTGTTTTTACTTGATAGGTACGATCCCCTGTAGGATACTGTGTGGTGATGGGGGCTGAATAATCAACGGCCTCACCTGTTGTAACGTTTGTAATTTTTCCCGAATTCAAAAGCTTAACAATGTAATCTCTGCCATAAACAAAGGAGAAGTCGTAGGTTGTATTTGCTTCAAGATTCTCAAGTTTAAGATTAAAATAAGCCTTATTTTCACTTGCGGCAGCATCCTTGGGGTCACCTTCGCTATTGGTATTATCCAAACCAAACTGCCATGCCACACCCTTAAAGCCCTCTACCTTTAAACTGTTTTCAGCCTTAACGGTACCGACGTTAGTAAAGGTAAAGTTGCCTGAGCCGTGTTTCAACTGATTACCACTATAAAAATCAGCAATATTACTGTAAGAAAATTCTCTTTCCTGTTTTACTAAACTTAAATCCGATAAAACTGTTCTAGACCAATTACAAGGAATATTGTTTAAATATTTTGCGGTTTTGAGCGTTATTAAATATTCGCCCTCTGCATTTGTTTTAAAATCAAAAGAAACCTTGCGAGTAGCCCAGAAACCATCAACTCTAGCGGCAATTGGGGTTGTAATATCAGTAACAATTTCACCTGATGGATTTTTAACGCTTTCATACTTAATTATAAAATCTTCTGAATAATAGTAACTAAAGGTATAATTTGTGTTAGGATCTAAATCTGACGCTTTTATATAAACGTATGCAAAATTATTTTTTGTGGCATCTGTTGAACTTGCACCAAAGCCCCAAGCATATCCACCATAAAGAGATTTGGATTTATCATCTCTAAAATGTGGCTCAGCATTAGTTGTCCAACTGATTGCACCATTTGCACTTGTATAATTAGCGGCGATGTTTTCACCTTCGTCATAAACTCTTTTGATTTTGTAAAGTCCTAAATCTGAAAGTCTAACAAAATCATCTGTTCCATTATTTTCGTTATTTTTATAATCAGCACAGGTAGTTAAAGTGATTTTATACTCCCCTGCTTCGGTGGTTACAAATCTAAAGGTAACCAAATGATTGTCTTCGCTAATTACGTTATTTGATGCAGCGGTGATAACCGAAACGGGTGTACCGCCAAAAGCAACCTCGCCCTGCTTTATTTCAAAACCGCCTGAATAAATATACGAAAATTCATATAGGGTTTTTGCCTCTAAATCGCCTGCATTTATAGTTATGGTTGCTTTGTTGTTTTCTGAAGTTGAGTTTATATTAAAATCCCAAGAATAACTTTGATCATAATATCCCAAAGCGGCATCAGAATTAACGTTATTTGCGTTGGCCGACCATTCAACCTCGCCGCCTGCCTTAGAATAATTTGAAGCAATATTCAATGCGGTAAATTTTGCCATTAAACTAATATTATCGTAAATTTCTAAGGTGCAAACTGCATCTTTACTATAAAGAGTTCCGTTAGCATCATACCAACCTAAAAATTCTTCGCCCTTTTTAGGAGTAGCGGTAAACTGTACTTTTTCACCAACCGATGCGGTGCTTTTTTCTACAAAAGCCGTACCATTACCGCTAGCGGTAACCGAAAGATTATAACTTCCATTGCGTTTGGTAAGGCATAGATTGGATATAACAGCCGCCGCCCACTGACCGGAAGCTGCACCTGAATAAGCTTCTTTTGCATATTTTAAAGAAATAACGCAGTCAGAAACATCGTCACCCGTTTTAAAGATAACCGAACTTGCCGCCTCACCAGAATGGTCAAGCAACAAAGTGACACCTGTGGTTTTTTCGTTATCCACCTTTGTATATAAGTCAGATCCACAATTATAGGTTAATTGATAATAGGTATTTGGCTCAATATCATCAGCATCAATATTTATGTTGAAATTAAAATTCTCATCTTTATTAACATAGGGGATTTTCCACCAATAGCCTGAATAATCTCCGCCGTATTTATCCTTATCCCATATACCATTTTTGTTTTGATAGGTTATTTCGCCACCTGCCATAGTATAATCGGCTATAAGGTTGGCTTCGTTTACGCCTTTTTCGGTAAGGCGAATATCCGAAAGATAGGTAGAATCCCAGTTGCCGTTAGTTGGGTCATAAGGATTCATCCAACCCTTACGGAATTCTAATTTTATGGTGTAATCACCTGCACCTAGGGTGGTGAAATTAAAGGATGACAAAACTGCACCCTGACCACCTGAAATGTCCTTGATTGCAACGCTTGATTTATCAACCGCAATATTTTCATTGCCGGCGAGGTCGCCCGAATAAACTACAGGATTATTTGTGCTAAGTTGAACCTTATAATCGTTTGCATATACCCAAGAAAAATTATAAAGGGTGTTCGCTTTTAAATTATCTGCTTTTATAGTGATGGGTACTGTTACACCATCTGTACCCTGCATTCTAAAACTTTTTCCGCCGTGAACGGTATAAGTATAGGTGTTGGCGGTATTGGCTATCAATTTTGCTTCGGTAGGAATAACAATGTTACCCGAGCCGTCTGCCTTATATTCATAATCAGCGGCAAGCTTGTTATCACATTCTACTAACATAAGGTCGGAAAGTCTTACGTGATCCCAATTGCATTGTGCGGTACGCCAATTTTTACTGGTTTTTAGTATAATGTCATAATCTGTTGAATCATTAGTAGTAAAATAACATTCTACCTTT
>JAZSJA010000048.1:0-9430 GCA_045534095.1 Acutalibacteraceae bacterium
ATACCCAGTATACATGTACCGATTGCGGTTACTATTATAGATCCGAAGAAACTGAATTTATAACCGGGCCTAAACTTACTATTAGTGATTCCATTGTAGGTGCGGGTAAAACCTTTATTTTAACTCTTTCTATAAGCGATAACCCCGGAATTTACAGTTTTACTCTTGGAATCGATTATGATGATGAAAACTTAACTCTTACCGAGGTTAGAGATTCTAAAAATCTTGGTGGCGAACTTTCAAGCAGTAAAAACAAAATCTTATGGCTTAATAATACAAGACAAAATTCAACCTATAATGGTGAAATATGTCAGCTTGTGTTTACAGCTTCTACCTATGCCACAGCACAAGATTATAGCATTTCAATTACCTATAATGAGGGCAATATTATAAATTATAGTTTAGATGACGTTGATTTTGCTATTGAAAAAGGTGTTGTTACTGTTGAAAAATTCACCGCAGGCGATTTGAACAGTGATGGCAGAGTGAATAATAAAGATTTAGTTTTAATGTCTGAAATCTTTGCACGTAACTATACTGTTTATAAAGCCGGAAAAGAGCATACTGACAAAAATAAGATTAGAAATTTTAATGTTTTCGGCAAAACCGCAATGCACGATTTAAAGAAATACGATATTGTCGCTCTTGGTGTTACAGTAAGTCGCGTTGCTCTTGACTGCAATAATGATGGTGTAATAAACAACCACGATTTACTTACAATGATGAAATATTTAAGAGGAGAGGAAATTACCATCCACTAATTTAAAATTATGAAAAAGTATTTAGTATTATTTTTAGTGCTTGTTTTGTCTATATGCTCTCCTTTGTTGGTTTCGGCAGATGAAAACACATTTGCCATAAAAGCCGAAGAAGTAACTGCAAAAAATGGCGAAACCATTTCTGTTAAATTTACACTTTCTAACAATCCCGGTATTTCCCTTTTAACTCTTGGTATTGATTATGATAAAACTAAGTTAAGGTTAAAAGAAATAAATGGGAATACCCTTATGGGCGGAACATTTATGCCTAACGTAGATGAAGATTATCTATTATGGATGAGTAGTAGTGATGATACAACCTTTAACGGAACGGTATTCACCGCGGTTTTTGAGGTTTTAGAAACTGCCGAATCAGGAAAAACAAAGGTATCTGTTTTATTGCCATATGATGATAGTAATATTCTTAATTATAACGGTGATGATATACAAATTGATATTATTTCAGGAAGTGTAGATGTTGAGGATTCTTTATCACCAAGTGGTGATATAAATGTCGACAATATTGTGGATTTACAGGATGTAACATCCTTTGCACGTTATCTTGCCGGTTGGGATGAATATGTGAACGAAGCAGCACTTGATGTGAATGGTGATGGCACAGTAAACCTTAAAGATTTAGTTTTACTTTCACAGTATGTTGCTGGTTGGGATGTTAAAATATTTTAATATATTAAAAATCAAAGGAGCGGGGAACTGCTCCTTTGATTTTTGAAAAATGTCGCTATTATTTACGGCGGCATTTATTTTTTTGCCAAATTCTTAAAATTCTTCAATTTTCCTCTTGATTGTACAAGGTATTTAAGGTATAATAATACATTATTATGTGATATTATGCAGTTTTTGTATCTAGAAAATTTTTAGGTGATTTATTTTGAAGGAAAAACTTGATTTAGTTTTATCTTTTGCCGAGCAGGAAGAATATATAAAATTGCTTGGTGAAATAATAAAAAATAAATACGAAAAAACGCCACTTGCAATGGTTGTGCCATATGGGTGTCAACAAAACGTAAGCGATAGCGAAAGGTTTAAAGGCATTTTAGAAAAAATTGGTTTTGATTTTACCGATGATGCCGATAAAGCTGATTTAATGCTTTATAAAACCTGTGCAGTTCGTGAACACGCCGAGGATAGAGTTTTTGGCAACATTGGTGCTCTAAAACATTATAAACGTCGCAATCCCAATCTTATAATTGGTATTTGCGGTTGTATGGCTCAGCAGGAAAAGGTTGCGGAGCGTTTTAAGAAGAGTTATCCTTATGTTGATTTGCTTTTCGGCACCCACGTTGAACATCGTTTGCCTGAATTTTTATATAGACTTTATACCAAAAAGGGCAGAGTTTTTGAAACCGATGATTCCGAGCACGAAATTGTTGAGGGTATACCTGTTCGTAGGGATGGTACCTTTAAGGGATGGCTTCCTATAATGCATGGTTGTAATAATTTTTGCACCTATTGCATTGTCCCTTACGTGAGGGGTAGAGAACATTCAAGAAGTTATAAAGAAATCATTAAAGAAGCCAAAGAGATGATTTCAGCTGGCTTTAAGGACATTACTCTCCTTGGTCAAAACGTTAATTCTTATAATAGTCCTGATTTAGACGAAAATGGAAATGAGATTGATTTTCCAAAGCTTCTTCGTATGATAAATGATTTAGATGGTGATTTTAGAATACGATTTATGACTTCTCATCCTAAAGATTGCTCGGACGAGCTTTTATATGCTATGAGTGAGTGTTCAAAGGTTAGTAAACATTTGCATTTGCCTTTCCAAAGTGGTAATGATAGAGTTTTAAAAGAAATGAATCGTAGATATACAAGGGAAAAGTATTTGGGCAGAATTGAACTTGCAAAAAAACTTATGCCTGATATTTCTCTTACAAGTGATATTATTGTAGGTTTTCCCGGTGAAACTTATGAAGAATTTTGCGATACACTTTCTTTGGTAAAAGAAGTTCAGTTTTCTGCCCTCTTTACCTTTATTTATTCTAAGCGAGGCGGTACTCCCGCGGCAGAAATGGAAGATCCCGTTTCGAGAAAAGAAAAAGGTGTTTGGTTCAGAGAACTCCTGGAGGTTCAAGATGCCGTATCTAAGCAAAATAATTTAAAAATGGCTAACAGAACCTATAGGCTTCTCTGTGACGATTTTGGTAGAGAGAATGGCTTTATGGCAGGACACACCGACGGAAATATTTGCCTTGAATTTAAAGGCGATAAGTCCCTTTTAGGTGAGTTTGTTATTGTTGAAACTTATTTAGATAATAATTGCCTTATGGCAAAAATTAAGGAGTAATAAAATGGATATTATTGAAATGACTAGAAAATTAGGTGTAGCAATTCAGCAAGAAGAAGTTTTTAAAAACTACATTAAAGCAAAAGCCGCTAACGATAATGATGTTGAACTTCAAAATATGATTGGTGAGTTTAACGTTATTCGTATGCAGATGGATAATGAACTTTCTTCTGAAAATAAAAATGATGAAAAAATTAAAGAACTCAACACCAAACTCAAGGATACCTATACCGCTATTATGGGTAGAGAGTCTATGATGAATTACAACATTGCCAAGAACGAACTTGATGTTCTTGTAAATCAAATCAATGCCGTTATCGAGCATTCACTTGATGGTGATGATCCTTTAACTTGTGACATTGCTTCAAATTGCACCGGCTCTTGTTCCACTTGTTCAGGTTGTCACTAATTTGTTATCATATTAAATTTTAAAATAGGAGTGTTATTGGTTGGGTAAACTTTCACCGATGATGCAACAGTATATGGAAATCAAAGAGAAGAACAGGGACTCTATTCTTATGTATCGACTCGGCGATTTCTATGAAATGTTTTTTGATGATGCTAAAACTTGCTCAGAAGAGTTAGAGCTCGTTTTAACCGGTAGAGATTGCGGCTTGGAGGAACGTGCGCCAATGTGCGGTGTTCCTTATCATAGCTGCGAATCATACATAGCAAGGTTGATAGATAAAGGTTACAAGGTCGCTATTTGCGAACAAACAGAAGATCCGGCTACCGCTAAGGGCATTGTAAAACGCGAGGTTGTAAGGGTTATTACACCCGGTACGGTTATTGAAGATGCTATGCTTGAAGAGGGCAGAAACAACTATCTTGCTTCGGTATACATTCGTGGGAATGAGTGCGGAGTATGCTTCATTGACGCCTCTACAGGTTCGGTTTTTGTAACTATTATAAATGGCGATGAGATAGAATCACGTCTTATAAGTGAGCTTGGTAGATTTTCTCCATCTGAAGTGTTAATTAGTGAATCTTATAAAATTAAATCAAATCTTGCAAGTTTTTTAAAGGACAATCTTTCTTGCAGAGTTTCTGAATATCCCGATAAAGATTTTGAGCAAGGTTCAAAGGGCGATAACATTTGTAAGCAGTTTAAGATTTTAAGTGTTGAGGAATTTGAACTTACCATGGACGCAGTTGATACTGCGGCTTTAGATTTTGCTGTTAAATATCTTTTGGAAAACGGTATGGATAAGTTTGATGCTACCAACAAAATTAACCGTTATTCAAGCGCTAGATATATGTCGTTAGATATTTCCTCTGTTCGTAATTTGGAACTTATAGAAACTATGCGTGGCAAAACAAAAAGAGGTTCTCTTTTATGGGTGCTTGACAAAACTAAAACTGCAATGGGTAAGAGACTTCTTCGCAGTTGGCTTATTCAGCCTCTTTTGAATCCTACCGAGATTATTGCAAGGCATAATGCGGTTGATGAAATATTTGGTGATACCGTTCTTCGCGGAGAAATGACTGAATATATGACTGGCATTTTCGATATTGAAAGACTTATGACACGTGTTGTTTATGGTGTTGCTAATCCTAAGGAATTACAAAGTCTCGCCAGAACGATAAGTAGATTCGCTCCACTAAAGCAGTTGCTTCAAACCGCTAATTGCAAGGTGTTAAAGCAGATCGAAAATGATATTGACGTTTTAGATGACGTTGCGGCCAGAATTGAAGCAACCATATGTGACGAGCCACCTATCAGTATGAAAGATGGTAAGATTATTCGTGAGGGTTTTAATAGTGATGTTGATATTCTTAGAAAAGATCTTACAGGTGGCAAGGACTATATTGCTGAAATTGAAGTAAGTGAGAAAGAAAAAACAGGCATCAAAGCTTTAAAGGTTCGTTATAATAAAGTGTTCGGTTACTATATTGAAGTTCCGGCTCAATATAGTGACGCAGTGCCTGAGGAATATATACGTAAACAAACCTTGGCTAATGCAGAGCGTTATATAACTGATGAGCTTAAAGCTTTGGAGGCAAGGGTTTTAGGTGCCAGTGAGAGAGTTGTAAAACTTGAATACGAACTGTTTTGCGAGCTTAGAAATTTTGTTGCTTCTCATTTAGAAAGATTGCAAAGAACCGCTTCTGCTATCGCTAAATTAGATGTTCTTTGTTCTTTTGCTACCGTTTCTGCCGCAAATCGTTATTGTCGTCCTCAAGTAACCAACGATGGCAGAATAAACATAATAGGCGGTAGGCATCCTGTTGTTGAGATTGTTAGCAAAACACCCTTTGTTGCTAATGATACTATATTGGATATGGTTGATAACCGTTCTGCTATTATAACAGGACCTAATATGGCCGGTAAATGCACCTATATGCGTCAGGTTGCTCTTATTACAATTATGTCGCAGATAGGATGCTTTGTGCCTGCTGAATCGGCTACTCTTGGCATTGTAGATGCTGTTTTCACAAGAGTGGGTGCATCAGATGACCTTGCAACAGGCCAGTCGACCTTTATGGTTGAAATGAGCGAGGTTGCTCATATTCTTAAAAATGCTACATGCAATAGTTTGCTTATTTTAGATGAAATTGGTAGAGGAACTTCTACTTTTGATGGTATGTCAATTGCACGTGCCGTTTTAGAGTTTGTTGCAGATAAGAAAAAATTGGGTGCAAAATCATTGTTTGCAACTCATTACCATGAATTGACCGCTTTAGAAAACCAACTTTCAGGTGTTAAAAATTACAATATAGCTGTAAAAAAACACGGCGACGATATTACTTTCCTTAGACGCATTGTTAGAGGGGGTGCAGATGACAGTTATGGTATCGAAGTAGCAAAGCTTGCAGGTCTACCAAACGTGGTTATCAATAGGGCAAAAGCTGTTTTAAAACAGATAGAATCTGAAGGCGTGGTGCGTGAGGTAACTAAGTCTAATCAAGAGGTATTACAGTTACCGCTTGGTGTTGGTGAATACAACGATGTTATTGAAGAACTCAAAAATATTGACGTAAATGTATTAACCCCAATAGAAACTATGAGCGTGTTATCTGAAATTGTTAAACGAGTAAAAAATATTTAAATCAAGGAGGTGTGACGTAAATATGCCAAATATCAAGGTTTTACCAAAAGAAATTTCTGAGCTTATTGCTGCTGGTGAGGTTGTAGAACGCCCTGCATCTGTTATAAAAGAACTTGTTGAAAATTCTATAGATGCCGGTGCAACTGCAATAACTGTTGAAATAGAACATGGCGGTGTAACGTATATGCGCGTTACGGATAATGGTTGCGGTATTGCTAAGAATCAAATAAAAACTGCCTTTTTGCGTCATGCCACCAGTAAAATTAAAACCGCTTCAGATCTTGATGCTATTTTAACTCTTGGTTTTCGTGGAGAAGCGCTTGCTTCTATTTGTGCAGTTTCAAGAGTAGAAATTATGAGTGCTACTGAGGGTGAAAACGGTGTTTGCTATGAAATAAGTGGGGGAGAGGAGATTTCTTTTGAAGAAATTGGCTGCCCAAAAGGTACTACAATTATTGTAAGAGATTTGTTTTACAATGTACCTGCCCGTATGAAGTTTTTGAAAAAGGACGTAACCGAAGGCAATAGCGTAGCATCAATAATGGATAGAATAGCCTTATCACATCCGGAGGTTGCGGTTAAGCTTATTCGTGATGGAAAACCCGTTTTAAACACAACTGGTGATGGTAAGTTAAAATCAGCTGTTTACGCTGTGCTTGGCAGAGATTTTACCTCCTCTTTAATTCCTGTTGAATACGCCGAGGACAACCTTTTCCTTTCGGGATTTGTTTGCATACCTTCCCGTTGCAGACCTAACCGTAATGGCCAATTCTTTTTCCTTAATGGTAGATATGTAAAATCGGGTACAATGGCTGCTGCGTTAGATAGAGCCTATCAAAACTCTGCCATGGTTGGTAAATTCCCTGCTGCTGTTTTAAATCTTACCATTCCCGCAGGCACTGTTGACGTTAACGTTCATCCAACAAAAACCGAAGTGCGTTTTACCGATGAACGTCGCGTGTTTGATATTGTTTTTCGCGGTGCAAAGCAGGCTATTGCTTATGGGGATCGTCGTCCGGAGCTTAATTTAAATACAAAAAAACCTACTAATATTTTTGCTCCAACCGAAGTGTATAAACAAACTAAAATTAGTATCGACACAGCGAATTTACCTGCGAATGTTTCACAAAATGACGCCCAGGTAAACGTTTCTAAAAACATTGAAAAATCTGTGTTTCAAAATAATATTGAAACGCCTATGGTTTTAAACGATTCTTCAATAAAAAATGATAATAAACCTTTGGTAATTAATGGAAAAAAAGTCGATGTATATCAAGTTGTTTTTGATGATGATAAAAAAACCATTGCGCCTTCCATTATTGATGTTGAAGTTGACGAAAAATCATTTGATAATACAAATAATAAAAAATTAACAATCGAAGAAATTGTCGAAGAGAATTCTTTAGAACAAAATAATAATTCTACAGTTGTAGATGACATAAATCCTGAGATTGATCCTTTTAAAATTAAATATATAGGTGAGGCATTTGCTACTTATATTATAGTTTCATATGAGGATACGTTATATCTAATTGATAAACACGCAGCCCATGAACGGATAAATTTTGAAAAATTAAAAAACGAGCTTAATATTCAAAGTCAAATGCTTTTAACTCCAACTAGTGTAACTTTAATTTCTGAAGAATTTGAAGCAATTATTTCAAATTTGGATATTCTTGAAAAATTTGGTTTTGATATTGAGGATTTTGGTAATAATACGGTTATCATTCGTGCTGTTCCGGCTATTTTAGATGCCGAAGATATTACCTCTTTGATCAGCGAAATAGCTGAAACATTAAGATTAACAGGTCAACCGGTACCTAAAAAAATCGATGATATTTTACATAGTATTGCTTGTAAATCAGCTATTAAAGCAGGTAATATAACATCTAAAGAGGAACTTTCTCAGTTGGCAATAAAGGTTCTTACAAGCAAAACGCTTATGTACTGTCCTCACGGCAGACCCATTGCTTTTGAACTTAAACGTTCTCAAATAGAAAAACAGTTTGGCAGGTTGGGATAAATGGAAAATAAAAAGCCTGTTGTTTATATCGTTGGACCTACTGCATCCGGGAAAACGTCTTTTTCTGTTGAAATCGCCAAAAAATATAATGGTGAGATTATTTCGGGTGATTCCATGCAGATTTATAAAGGTATGCATATCGCTTCTGCAGCTCCCGATGAATCGGAAAAGCAAGGCGTACCGCATCATTTGTTTGAGTTTTTAGAGCCAAGCGAAAAATTTTCTGTTGCTGAATACACCGCTAGAGCTAATGATGTAATTAGTGATATTCATTCTAGAAATAAACTTCCAATAGTAGTTGGCGGAACAGGTATGTATATTTCCGCTTTGGCAGATAATTTGATTTTTGATAATGAAACTTCAAATGAAGATATCCGTAAAGAATTAGAAGTTAAAGCCGAAACTGATGGTCTTGATACACTTTATGAATATTTAAAAAACATCGATAGTATTGCAGCTTCAAAAATTTCTGCGACCGATAAAAAAAGAATAATCCGTGCTATTGAAATTTATAAAATAAGCGGTATTACTAAAACAGAAAGCGATTTAAATTCTCAAAAAATAGGTGCAGTTTATAATAATTTGTTTTTAGGACTTAATTATGAAGACCGAGAAATTCTTTATAATAGGATTAACAAAAGAGTTGATATAATGCTGGAAAACGGCTTACTCCATGAGGCTAAGGGTGCTTTTGGGAAAATCGGAGGCACAGCAGCACAAGCGATTGGTCATAAGGAGTTTTTTGAGTATTTTAACGGTAATATGTCCTTTGATGAAGCTGTTGAGCATCTTAAAATGCAAACGCGAAGATACGCTAAAAGACAGCTTACTTGGTTCAGGAAAAATGAAGATATTAACTGGATTTTTATGGATAAAGAAGAAAATCCTTTTGCTTATGCCGAAAAAATTATAGATAAGTTTTTATTTTGATAATGGAGGTGGGTTTATGAATAATAAAGGTGCTCTTTTTTTAAAAATTGGCATTGTATTTATTGCGTTATTTTTTATTTTTTATCAAACATATTCTATGGTTTATAAGCCCATTACTACTGCTACTGCAGTTTATCACACTACCTATGATGGTATCGAAATTAACGGCTATTTTGTAAGAGAAGAAACTCTTATAGATTATAACGTTACAGGCGGTGAGCGATACGTTGTAAATGAGGGCGAAAAGGTATCAAAGGGCGGAACTATAGCTGAGGTATATGCTTCATCAGATATCGCAGAAGCTTATGAACGTGTTGATGAAATAACAGAAGAAATTCAAATGTTAGAATCTATAAAT
>JAZSJA010000086.1:0-23356 GCA_045534095.1 Acutalibacteraceae bacterium
TTATTCTGCTTGGGAATATACCGATACTCCTGCAAATCTTAATTTATTCACTTCTATTGCAAAATGGTTTGATTCACCAATTTATTTAAACTGGAAAAATCCTAATATTATTTCACGCGTCCAGCCTTATATTCGCACTAACGGTAAAAGAGCAGCGATAATGCTTCTTAACGCTTCCCTTGATACCACCAATCCATTTGAAATTGCGGTCAAAGGCGAAATGACTGAGGCTGTGCTTCTTAACCCTGATGGTAGTGAAATAAAACTCGAAATTCGTCGTGAAAATGATCGTGTATTTGTTGATATTCCTACCATCAATGCATGGGATATCGCTTTTGTATTATTAAGATGATCTAAAGAATTCTTTCTAAATATATAGAGTTAAAAACTAAATTATAATGATATATTAAAGCACAACCCATCGGAGCCTGTTGTTTTGGCATCTGATGGGTTGTGCTTTTTCAATTATCGTAGATTTTCTCTAAATTCAGTAGGTTTTTCTAATAAAACGTTCTTTTACCAAAAGTTTAAAGAAGAATTTGGCGTAACACCCGTTCAGTATAGAAATAAGAAGAAAAATTCACAGCAAATTAATTGTATATGAATAAATTAAACAAAATACCTTATAAAAACGGCTAGATCATATCTGACCTAACCGTTTTATTAATAACAAAATTTATTTAATAGAACCATAGTATTTTTCTGCAAATTCCAAAAGTGGGGTATTATCATCTAACCCGTGGGGGTGATGATTGCATCCTTCTTTTAAGACAAAAGAAAACTCTAAACCTGCGTTTTTATAGGCATTAACTAAATGAATACCATTTTCTTCAAAATGAACAATACTGTCACTGTCGCCGGCTATTAAGAACATTGGGATTTTATTTTCAATAAGTTTTGGTATATAATCTTGTGGATGCTTTCTATATCCAATTAAATCTTTTATAGTAAGCCCAGTTGCATTAGTAAATTCGTCATATGCATAATTATTCGAACCGCATATACCACAAGGACAGCTTAAAAAATTTATTACAGGTGCATCGATATAAATTGCAGCAACAAGCTCAGGATATTTTCCAGCAAGGTATACCGACTGCATACCGCCGCAAGACATACCAATTGTCATAAATTTTTCAAATAGTCCAAATTCCTCATGCAAAAACCTAGCAAATTTAGCTTGACGCTCAGTATCAGTTTCTAAACACCAACGGGTTTCATTTTGTACATGTGCAATATAATATCCTTTTTCAAGCATTTCAATTTGGAAATTTGGAAAAGCATCAAAATATTCTGTTTTAAAACACCATTTTTTATCTTCACGAGGATTTTTAGGAAAAACAAGAGTTGCTTTTTTATTATCAAACTCAAATATTATTTGTTTAAATCCAAAAAATTCAGTTTCGTTGTACTTCATAAAACCACCTGTAAAAAATAATTTATATTAATTTTAACACATATTTTTAAGAGTTTCAATAAATGATTTAAAATTCTCAAAAGTTATAAAATATTAAACCTTATCATAAAGTGTAGTAAACTATGTTACGGAGGCACTTTATGAGATTTTTAATTATAACCAAAAGACATATAACAGTAGCACTTTCGTGTGTTTTAGGATTGGCGGTAATAACAATCAGTATTTTTTCGTATCAGGCTTTAGCGGCAAAAAGCGATAGAATGCTACCCATATACTGTGTCGAGGATAAGGGAGACAAAACCATCGCTCTTAGTTTTGACGCCGCTTGGGGAAATGAGGATACAAGTGAACTTATTTCTATATTGGATAAATATAAAATAAAAGCAACTTTTTTTGTAGTTGGATCTTGGGTGGATAAATATCCCCAGTCGGTAAAAGAATTAAGCGAAGCAGGTCATGAAATCCATAACCATTCTAATTCACATCCACATATGCCGCAATTAACGGTATCACAAATGACCGATGAATTAAACGCTTGTAACGAGAAAATATCATCCATCACAGGCAAAAAGCCAATTTTATTTAGAGCGCCCTATGGCGACTATAATAACACAATGCTTGAAACGGTAACAAACAACGGTATGTATACGATTCAATGGGACGTTGATTCCAGAGATTGGAAAGAAGATTACACAGTTGATAAGATAGTCAGGGGAGTATGTGATAACGTTAAATCGGGCTCAATTGTACTATTTCACAACGCCGCTAAAAATACACCCGAAGCTTTGCCTATTATATTAGAAAAACTAATAGCCGAGGGCTACCGGTTTGAACTGATTTCTAATATGATATATAAAGAAAATTTTGAAATAATCCATGACGGAACGCAGGTGAAAAAATAAAGACGGCACTAATTAGCGCAGTCTTTATTTAGGTACTTAGTTAAATGTGTTATATCGTGTGCCTTTGAGATGTCATTTACAATCAAGCGGCGGCACACAAACACAATGACTTGGGATTAATGTGTGTGTGTTCTTGTGTGTGATTTTCAAAGATATAAAATATTCCTCCTTCGTTTATTTCGTTTTTAAATTCCTCTTACATTGTATTATCTAAATACAATATTAGTATTGAATAAAAATATTTAAAAATCAAGTAATATGAAAAGGAGCGGTAAAAACCGCTCCTTAAATTAATTCAGTATTATTCATTATATTTGCAGAACTCAAAAACAGTACATTCTCTAATATCATTTTCTTCTTTTGAAAAGGTTAATTCAGTTTCAAACATACTATAAGAATATCCACCTTTGTCATTGAACCAAGTTATGTATCGTCCATTTTCGTCGCTTTCATCTTCAATTCTATATTTTGCAAGTGTCTTTTTAAAATAGTCATAGGTTCTATTAACAGCCGATTTATATTCATCATAACTTGAAAACTTTGTTGAATCAATAGTAAACCACGAACTGTGCAGTATATCGCTATCAAAATAATATGTGAACTGTAAGGTTGCCTTTACTCCCAAATATTCAACATTGTAAAAGTCATAATATTGACCTTCAAACGAATCATACTCTCTTATTTCATCGGGTTTTCCATATATAGAGTGAACATCGCTTTTAGTTGAATAATAGTCAATTCCTTTGAAATGCACAGGTTGTTTCGGAGCCGTTGCTGAAATTATCGCAGAACCGATTACACCAATTAATATCAAGGAAAAACATATCGCATAAATGATTTTAAATTTCTTTCTCGATTTAGGGGTAGGAATATTTGTTGTATCCGTATCAAAAGTTATTTGTTCGGGGATATAATCCGTGTTATTGTTTATCGCCTCTAAATATCCTTTTGCTATTTCTGCATAATGAAAAGTGGGTGCAAGAGCAATTACATCATTAAACAATTCAGTTGCTTTTGCAAACTCACCGCATTTATAACAACAAATAGCAAATGTAAATCTTATAGAAACATCATTTAATTTAACTTTGCTTTGGTTTTCTTTTTGACTTGAATATAATTTTTCGTAAAGTTCTTTTGCAGTACAGAAATCGCCTGACAGATATAAATCAACAAACTTAAAATAAATCAATTTTTCTTTTATTTTGTTTCCGTTCTTGTTTGTTGCTATAAAACTTTTAAACATTTCATTAACTGTTTTCAAGTTTTCTAAATCGCCTATTTCAAAGTAAGAACGAGCGAGCATCAACAAATAGAAATACTTCACTTTTTCAAACTTTTTGTTTTCGAGTTTCATTTTGCAAATGTTGATTACTTTATTATAATCGCCCGAATAATAAGCAATATTCAAGTGTTCAAGAAGACTGTTTGAAACGATTTTTCCCGTTTCAATCAAATCAATATATTTTGGGAGATTTAATTCGTTAGTTAAAATGGAGTTAAAGAATTTATTATAAAAAATCGCTCCAGATATTTTAATTGAAACAAAACCAAAAAGCAGTGATAAACCATATAAAAAATTGTTATCGGTAAATACCAACATTATAATAGCAATGGCAACAAATACACCAAAAACACCTAATAAACAAAGTCTGTATTTTTTTAGAATAGCCTTTGTATTGTAATTGTTCATAATAACACCTTCTTCTTTGATTATTATACATTGTAAATTATAGAAAAGCAAGTATAAATTAAAAAAAGCAAATATACTCAATATTACTTTTATTTCGTATGTTGATTCCAGAGATTGGAAAGAAGATTACACAGTTGATAAGATAGTCAGGGGAGTGTGTGATAACGTTAAATCGGGCTCAATTGTACTATTTCACAACGCCGCTAAAAATACGCCTGAAGCATTACCTATTATAATTGAAAAACTAATAGCCGAGGGCTACCGGTTTGAACTGATTTCTAATATGATATATAAAGAAAATTTTGAAATTATACATGACGGAACTCAATGTAAAAAAAGATGATTGATACCGTATTTTTTGGGGGAATCTTCAGTAGTAATTAGGTTAGTCGTACGTTTTAGGCATTGATCAAAAACACAATATTTTATTTAACTATTTTTTAGTTAATGCTTTAAAAATTAATTGACAATTTACCTTGAAATGTTATAATTATTGTATGCTAATTCTTTTTTGAGGTGTAAAATTATGTCAAAATATTTTAAATGTTTAACAGATAAAAACCCCTTAACCTATTGTTGCGACGAAAAAATAGTTTTCACCGTTTTTGCTAAAGATAACTGTGTTGATACTTCCTGCCAATACGTATATTGGAGTTTAAAGGGAGATGATGGTCAAGCCGAAGAGGGAATCGGTAGTTCCAAGCCCGGCTCTCCCTTGGTAATTGAAGCCTTATTAAAAAAGCCCGGATTTGTGTATTTAACTTGTAAATCTTTAAACGATACCGGTAATCCCGATAATGTTTTTGATACTTTGGAAACAAGTGCAGGTGCTGATGTTGAAAAAATTAAATATCTTGATACTATACCCGAAGATTTTGATAATTATTGGAGTGATATAGAAAAACTTGTTGCCGATTTTAAATATAACGTTTTAATGAATGAACCTGTAAAAATAGGCGTTCCCGATGGCTTTAAGGCTTTCGAAATTAGAGTTTCCACACCTAATGGACGTCCTGCTTCCGGCTTTGTGACCATTCCTAAAAAGGATGGCAAATTTCCCATTTCTATAAGTTTTAATGGCTATGGGATATCCGGCTCGACTCCTGTTTATAAGCAAGATTATATTTCAGTACATTTTAATGCTCACGGTATTGAAAATAATTTACCTCAAATTGAACTAAAGAAAAAATATAAAACCGAATTATTAAAAAATGAAAATGGATATTCTTATGGATTTGATCCAGCGGAAAACGCTTCTAATATGACCTGTTACTGGCGTAATATGATGATTAGAAACCTTGTCGGTTTAAAGTACGTAAAATCTCTACCTGAATGGGATGGCAAAAATATCATAGCATTAGGTGGTAGCCAAGCCGCTTTGCAAGCTACAACCCTTGCGGCTCATGATAAAGATATAACCTTCTTGGAAATTTATATCCCTTGGTTTTGCAATCTTAATGCAGAAAACAAGGGGTACGTAGCCAGTTGGCGTCCTCGTTATGCTGAAGGACTGAGATATTTTGACACTGTTGCTCAAGCTACCAGGGTGAAATGTCCTGTTAAAATTTTTGCAAAACTTGGTGACTGTATCTGTAGAGCTTCAACTGTAATGGCTCTTTACAATAGCTTTAAGGTTAGCAAAAAATTGGAATTTTTAAGTTGTGGTGATCACGGCTACAATCCCACCGAGAGAAATAGCTTTTATTTATGGGATTATCCTGAAAGTGATATGGATTTTAAACCGGGTAAATATAAGCATTTTAAAGGCGGTGAATATGAGCTTTTGTATGTTGGCAGCAGCAGTGAAGGGTATTGTGAAATGCAGGTGATTTATAAATCGTTAAGCAGTAATAAGGTTTGGATTCGTCCTGCCCATATGTGGAATGATTTGATTTTTTATGATAATAAGTATGTTAAACGATTTGAACCTATTAAATAATTTATTTTTGTTGTATTTTTTCAAGAAATGTGCTATAATATAGTAAATTAGAATTTTTTGAGTGGAGTGAAATACATGTCAAATGGAATAGTAATTGCAATTGGACGTCAGTTTGGTAGTGGAGGTAGAGCAATTGGTAAACTCGTTGCCGAAAAATTAGGCATCCCTTTTTATGATAAAGAAATCATCAAACACATTGCCGAAAAGAGTGGTTTAAGTCACGAAATATTAGACGATTATGACGAAAAACCAACCAATAGTTTTTTGTATTCCCTTTCTTTAGGTGCTTATACTTACGGTAACAGCATAACCGGTATTCCGGAAATGCCAATGAGTGATAAAATTTTTGTTATTCAAAGTGATGTTATCAAAAAACTTGCGGCTGAAGGTCCTTGTGTTATAGTTGGACGTTGTGCTGAAAGTATTTTAAAAGAGGAAAAAAACTGTTTTAGCGTATTTATTCACACAGATTTTGATTCTCGTATTCAGCGTGTATCTGAATATGAAAACATTTCTCATGATGAGGCTGCCGAACGCATTCGCAAAACGGATAAAAAACGTGCCAGCTATCATAACTACTATTCAGAACTTAAATGGGGGGCTGCAACCTCTTACGATCTTTGCATTAACAGTAAAATCGGTATCGAAAACGCAGCCCAAATTATAATTAACACAGTTAATATGAAATAAATATTATATGCACCTGTTTTTTCAGTTTTGCGTAAACTGTACTGAAAGCAGGTGCATATTTTGAAATATTGTTGCAATAAAAAGACAAAAAACTCTTTGAAATTCAAAAAAATAAAAAAGGGAATTGCTTTTTTATTGTGTGGAGTCTTAATACTATTTATCGTTACCGATGGCATTATTAGGGAGGTTATTAGTGGTTACCCTATGACGATTTCTGCAGGCATTATTTCTGAAATTATGGATAAAGCCATGAACGATGTGCTTTCTAATAAAGATATCCATACCAATTTAGTTGATGAAGTTGTTTATGGTGAAAACGGAAATGTTTTAAGTATAGAATCTAACTCAGCAGAACTTTTAAAGACAAAAACTGAGTTTACCAAGGCGTTTTTATCCCGAATCAAAAACTATGGTGACTGTATTAAAATAAGCGTGCCCCTTGGTACCTTGATTGGAAATGAATATACAGTAGGTAGGGGACCCAGAGTTTCTTTTAATCTACAGTTTAATTGTTCCCTTTCGACTGAGCTTAAAAGCAAGTTTATAGACGCAGGCGTTAATAATACCTTACATACTATTGAACTTTGTGTTACAGCTAACGTTTATATTATAATCCCTTGGGGACATAATAGCAAAAAAGTTAGCACAAAATATATATTAAGCGAAACCGCCATTGTTGGCGACGTTCCCGAAGCTTTTACCAATATACATGGCGCTGATGATGAAATCACCGACGATATTGTAGATCATGGGGCAGAATTAAAATAAAGGAAGAGATATAATGAATTCGGATGCCAAGAAAAGAATTGACGAGCTAACCGAAAAACTTAAATATTATAGCCATAAATACTATATGGAAGCCGTTTCTGAGATAAGCGATTATGAGTATGATATGCTTCAGCGTGAACTAATTTCTCTGGAAAATGAATTTCCTGAGTTAGCACACTCTGATTCGCCAACCACAAATGTTGGTGGAAGTTTTGAATCACGTTTATTTTCTCCTGTAACCCATTCTGTAAAAATGGAAAGCTTGCAAGATGCTTTTTCTTTTGAAGAATTAGAGGCGTTTGATAAAAGAATTTGTGATATAGCAAATCCAATTTATTCAGTTGAACCTAAAATTGATGGCTTATCAGTATCTTTAGAATATAAAAATGGCAGATTGATTGTCGGTTCAACTCGTGGTGATGGTTCGATAGGCGAGGATGTTACTGCCAATTTACTTACTATAGACGATATACCTAAAACCATATCATTTTTAGGTGATTTAGAGGTTCGTGGTGAAGTTTATATGTCCCACAAACGTTTTCTAGAGCTTGTTGAACGCCAAGAAAACGAGGGGCAACAACCCGCTAAAAATCCACGTAATGCTGCGGCGGGTTCATTAAGACAAAAAAATCCCAGAATAACTGCCGAAAGAAAACTTTCCAGTTTTATTTTTAACATTCAACGAATCGAAGGTAAGACGCTTAATTCTCACGTTGAATCCCTAGATTTTTTAAAAGAATTAGGATTTAGTGTTCTACCTTTTTATTATAAATCCAATAGCATAACAGAGGCCATAAAACGTGTTACGGAAATTGGAGAAAAAAGGGGAGAACTACCCTTCGATATTGATGGAGCAGTTATTAAGCTGGATTCACTCTCCGATAGAGATTTATTCGGCTCTACTTCAAAATTCCCCAAATGGGCTGTCGCTTATAAATATCCACCCGAAGAAAAGCCTACCAAACTTTTAAACATTGAAATTAACGTTGGAAGAACGGGTGCACTTACTCCAGTCGCGATATTTGAACCTGTTTCTTTAGCGGGCACCACCGTTAGCCGCGCTGTTCTTCACAACGAGGATTTTATAAAAGAAAAGGATATCAAAATTGGCGATACAATAATAGTTAGAAAAGCAGGAGATATAATTCCTGAGGTTATTGGTGTTGCTGAACATTCAGGTAGTAGCGAAGAATTTAAGATGCCTGAATTTTGCCCATCTTGTGGCGCAGCGGTCATCAGGGAGCAGGGGGAAGCAGTTACACGTTGCACCAATGCCCAATGTCCTGCTCAGCTTACAAGACACTTAATACATTTCGCTAGCAGAGATGCAATGGATATTGAAGGTCTTGGCCCTGCGGTAATCACCCTTTTACTTGAAAACAATCTTATTTTTCATCCTTATGACCTATATAATTTAAAAAGAGAGGATTTAGCATCTCTTGAAAGGATGGGAGAGAAATCTGCAGAAAACCTTTTAAACGCCATAAATAAATCTAAAGAAAACGATTTATACAGGCTTATTTTCGGTCTTGGAATACGTCATATAGGTGCAAAAGCCGCCAAATTAGTAGCAGATAAACTACAAACTATGGATGCTATTTTAAATGCTTCTATTGATGATTTTATGGCAATTGAAGGATTTGGAGAAATAATGGCTAAAAGTCTTTTTGAGTTTTTAAAATTACCGCAGTCTCGTGAACTTATTGAAAAACTTGAAAAAGTGGGACTAAATATGCATTCTCAAACCGTTGTCTCAGATACTCGATTTGAAGGTATGACCTTTGTGCTTACAGGTACGTTGCCAACCTATAAACGAAATGAAGCGGCGGCTATTATTGAAAGCTTTGGCGGAAAAACAGCTTCTTCTGTTTCTAAAAAAACAACCTACGTTTTGGCGGGTGAGGAAGCAGGAAGTAAGTTAGATAAAGCAAATTCCTTAGGTATTACCGTAATCGATGAAGCAGAATTCAACGAAATGATTAAATAATATCATCAGTCCCGATCGCAGTTATGTAAAGACTGCGAGGGGGTTAATATTATAATACTTTGGAAAGAAATGTTTTTAACCTTTCGTTTTTGGGATTTGTGAAAAATTCTTCAGGGGGAGCTTCTTCTTTTATAACACCCTCATCAATAAAAACAACACGATCAGCAACTTCTTTTGCAAATCCCATTTCGTGAGTAACAACTACCATAGTCATACCCTCTTTGGCAAGATCCTTCATAACGTCAAGAACCTCACCAACCATTTCAGGATCAAGTGCTGAGGTAGGTTCGTCAAACAAAATAACGTCAGGATTCATTGCCAAGGCTCTAACTATAGCTACACGTTGTTTTTGACCACCGGAAAGTGAGGATGGGTAGGCTTCTGCTTTTTCTTCAAGGCCAATTCTTTTTAATAATTCAATGGCTTTTACTTTTGCCTCTTCCTTAATTTCTTTAGTTGTTTTAATTACCTCGTTATTAGGATTAGATTTTTTCAGTTGGCGCATACGCTTTTTTTCGGCATATATAGGTGCTAGCATAATGTTTTGAACAACTGTTTTATTATTAAAAAGATTAAAATGTTGAAAAACCATAACCATTTTTTGGCGGTGAATGTTTATATCAACTTTGGGGTCGGCTATATCAACACCATTAAAGAAAATATTACCCGACGTTGGATCCTCCATACAGTTTAAGCAACGCAAAAATGTGGATTTACCGGAGCCTGAAGGTCCAAGCACAACAACCTTTTCACCTTTGTGAATAGTAATATCAATTCCTCTAAGAACTTGATTTTCACCAAAAGTTTTCGTTAAACTAACGACTTCTATCACTTTTTCTCAGACTCCTTTCTAAGAATTTAACAAGTGCACTTATTAAAAGTACCAGCACTATATAAATAATAGCCATAACAAGATAAGGTACCATAAATTCATAGCTATTTGATCCAATTCTATTGAAAGCAACATATAGATCGAGAGCACCTACAAAGCTTACAACAGAGGTTTCTTTAATAAGTGTGATAAACTCATTACCTAATGTGGGTAATATGTTTTTTACCGCTTGTGGTATAACAATGGAAACCATTGTTTTTGAAAAACTAAGTCCCATCGCTCTACCGCCCTCCATTTGGCCGGGATCTACCGATTGGATACCGCCACGCATAATTTCCGATATATATGCGCCGGAGTTAAGTCCAAAAACGGCACTGGCAACGGTTACAGACGGTAAATTTATCCCCATAAGAGGTAAAGCTACATAATAGGACAACAACAGCTGAACAACCATAGGTGTGCCTCTAAAAAAAGCAACGTAAAAACTGCATACACCATTAAGTATTTTTGGAGTTAATTTATATTTTGGAATTACACGAACAATAGCGATTAAGGTACCGATAAAAATACCTACTATTAAACCAATAATCGCTATTTTTAAAGTGTTATAAAGACCATCCAAAACCTCTTTATAGGCACCATCTTCAATAAAATATTCAATAAATCTTTCTACTTTTAAACCAAAATTTCCCATACGTATTATATCCTTAAACAATACAATAGCCACACTTAAAACAGTGGGCTATTGTATATAATAAATATATTTATAAAATTATGCTACTTCGTTGATGGCATCGGTAATAAATTTAGCGGGATCAGAGTCGATGATAACTAAATCAAGATTTCCGTTGATAAGATCTTGCACAGCAAGAGCGCCGCTACCATATCCAACGCACTCAGTTTTAAAACCATCAAATCCCCAATCAGCGTCGCCGGCTACATACCAGTTACCGGTAGTACCGTTTTGAACACCGATTTTAGTTTTAGAATCAAAACCTTTAAGAATAGCTTCAACTTCAGTTACGTCTTTGCACTCATCAAAAGTTTTATCATCGTTTTTAACAATGATTTTCTGATTTGCAGTGTAATAAGAGGTAGAGAAGGTTACATACTCAGTTCTTTTCTCGTTAACGGTAAGTCCGGCCATAGCAATGTCACATTTGTGCTGACCTACAGAAAGACAAACAGCATCAAATTCCATATCTTTTATAACAAGTTCCATACCGAGGTAATCAGCTAATAATTTAGCAATTTCCATATCGATACCAAGATAATTGTCGCCTTTTTTGAATTCGAAAGGCTCGAATTGTGCGTTTGTAGCAACAACTAATTGGTCTTTGGAAGAATCTTCTTTTGCAGATACAACAGGTGTGCCTTCGCCATCACCAAAGTATTTATTGCAAATTTCATCAAAAGTACCATCGTTTTTGATTTGGTCAATAAACTCATTAACCTTTGCAAGTAATTCAGGTTGATTTTTATCAACACCAAAAGCATATTCCTCTTCGGTAAGATTGATGTCAATAACTTTTACTTTGGGTTCATTGTTACCGCTTCCGCAACCGGCAAAGCAAGTAACTAACATAAGAACTGCGAGAATAAGTGCTAATAATTTTTTCATAAGTAATACCCTCCAAGTATTAAATTTTTGTAAATTTATTTTACCACAAAAAATTTAAAAAGGCAAGATTTTTTTGAATAAAAATTCATTTGAATGTATTTTTATTCGTTTTAATTGAATTCAATTTTCTTATTTTTAGAAAATAGTGCATTTACACGAAGTTTCAGTTCTTGATTTTGAGGTAGCGAAAGTGTGGAATCTTGTTTTAAAATAAGTTCTGCTGCTTTCGAGGAAGCGATCAGGATATCTCTATCCTCTATTAAATCTGCTATTCTCATTTTAGGAAGACCGTGTTGCTCTTTACCCAAGAAATTACCGGGTCCACGAAGTTTTAAATCCGCTTCGGCAATTTTAAATCCGTCTGTAGTGGAACATAAGGTTTTAAGTCTTTCGTTGGTGGTTTTAGAAGTAGAATTAGAAATAAATATACAAGAAGAAGGAGCGGTACCTCTGCCAACACGTCCCCTAAGCTGATGAAGCTGTGAAAGACCAAAACGGTCCGCATTTTCAATAACCATTATTACGGCGTTGGGTACGTCGATTCCAACTTCAATTACAGTTGTGGAAACCAAAACGTGAATTTTTCCTTCTGCAAATTCAGACATAACCTTGTTTTTTTCTTTAGGTTTCATTTTTCCGTGCAGCAGGCCAACTTTATAACCCATTAAAAGTCCTTCTGCCAATTCATTTGCATATTCACTAGCAGCAGTTAATTCAGATTTTTCGTCGCCCTCATTATCTATCATAGGACAAACAATATACCCTTGATATCCATCGTCCAAATGTTTTTTTACATATCCAATAGCACGTTCTCTGATAGTGTAATCAACATAGTAACTTTTTATTGGTGTTCTGCCTTTAGGCAATTCATCAATAATACTTATATCCAAATCACCATACACCACTAACCCCATAGTCCTTGGTATTGGTGTAGCCGACATAACCAAGGTATGTGGATGGTTAGCTTTTTGAGAAAGCGTTGCTCTTTGTGACACGCCAAAACGATGTTGTTCATCGGTTATTACCAATGCAGTATTTGGCAATTCTACATCATCGGTTAATACTGCGTGAGTAGCGACTAAAATATCAACATTACCTTTTTTAAGAGAGTTTTTAATTCTTTGTTTTTCTTTTGCGGATAACGCACCTGTCAATAGTTCAATACTAAATCCTCTAGAAGCAAACAAATTACAAAGGGAGGTGTAGTGCTGAGTAGCTAAAATTTCAGTTGGCGCAAGCATTACGCTAGTATAACCATTTGTAGCAGTAACATAGCATAACGCTGCCGCAACAGCAGTTTTACCCGAACCAACATCGCCTTGAATCAAGCGATTCATTGGGTGTTCACCGGACATATCTTCAACACATTCTTTAATAACGTTTTTTTGTGCACCCGTTAATTCAAATGGAAAAATATTAAATATCTCTTCAAAGGATGGGGGAGAAATAATTTTTGAGTTTTTGCCTCTATTGCGATTTTTTAGACCTGTAAGTCCTAATCTTAAAAATAATAATTCTTCAAAAGCAAGTCTTTTTCTCGCAAGTTCAATTTTTTCTTTTGATTTTGGGAAATGAACCTGCTTGATAGCTTCGCAGTATGGCATTAAATTAAATTGATTTATTATATTTTCGGGCAAAAATTCATCAACCTCAAAATTGCTTAAAACGTTAGTGATAATTTTTTCAATTTGCCTGGAGGTGAGCCCATCAGTCGAAGGATAGATAGGTCTAATTTTACAATCAGATAACGGGCGTATTTCAGGTGAAGCCATTTCTCTGAAGTTAGCACCCCATTTAACCTTGCCATAGAATAAATATTCCTCTTCAGTTTTTAATGACTCAGCCAAATACTTGTTGTTAAAAATTGTAACTCTAATTTGCCCTGTCCGGTCGTATATATAAAATTGATATGTTTCTATATTCTTGTTTCGGGTATATTTTTTTTGAATTTCAGAGGAAATTTTGGCTTTAATACAAACGTTTTCATTAATGGGAACTTCATCGATTCTTGTGGGATTTGACCAGTCTTCATATACCCGAGGATAGTGTGAAATTAAATCATGCAACGTAAAAAGGCCCAACCTTTTTTTGAAAAGCTGAGCCCTTTTTTCTCCAATTCCTTTTACAAATTTTATATCGGTATCTAAATAAGACATAAAATTCGAACCCTCTAAATTTATTCGGCAGAAATAATAAAGTAATAAACAGGTTGACCGCCGTTAATAACAGTAATTTCTATTTTGCCACCGAATTTTTGATTAAGTTCATTTTGAATGAAATTAGCAGTTTTTTGGTCAACACCTTCACCAAAAATAATGGTTAAGAACTGTACGTCTTTTTTACACATTTTTTGGCAAAGTTTAACCGCACAACGAACAAGGTGTGTATCGGTGAAAATAATTTTACCGTTTTCCATAGCCATTAAATCGTTCTTTTTGATTTTAAGACCATCAAAATCAGAATCTCTGGCGGCAAAGGTTATTTGACCTGTAGAAACGTTTCTGAAAGCGTTTTGCATAGCGATAGCGTTCTCTTCATCTGAAAGATCAGGGTCAAAGGAAATAATCGCCGAAATACCCATGGGAATAGTGCGGGTGGGAAGTACAATTACCTTTCTGGACGCAAGAGGAATTGCTTGTTCGGCAGCCATAATAATATTTTTATTATTAGGTAAAACAAATACAGTTTTTGCAGGGGTCTGCTCAATAGCTTTAAGGATATCGTCTGTGCTTGGATTCATAGTTTGACCACCGCTTACAATGGTATTTACACCAAGTTCACGGAAAAGATTTTCAAGTCCTTCGCCAACGCAAACTGAAACAAAACCAAATTCTTCGGTTGGCTCTACTGATGTGATAACCTCAGTGTTTACGCTATTGTTTACAGGCTTTTTCTTAGCAACCTCAGAATCATGTTTAGTACGCTCGTGTTGATCACGCATATTTTCAATTTTTAAATTCACAAGCTGACCAAAAGTAAGTGCTTTTTCCAAAGCATTACCGGGATGGTCGGTATGAACGTGGGTTTTGATAATGTCTTCATCATCGACAACAACAACGCAATCACCAATAGTTTCAAGATAGGCACGAAGCTCAGCGGGATCGTTATCGGTTTTGTCTTCTTTTCTATTTACGATAAATTCGGTACAATAAGTGAAAGTGATTTCGCCTTCAAACTCGGCAGCCGCATTACGTGCAGCATCACCTTCGCCATTATCAACTTGAATTTCGCTCTCAATTTCAATGATTTTTCCATTTTCAAAAACAGAAAGCATACCCTCAAAAATAACAACCAAACCTCTACCACCGGCATCAACAACACCGGCTTTTTTTAGAGTAGGGAGGAGGTTGGGGGTATTATCTAAGGCAACCTTAGCACCATTCAATGCAGCTTTAAAAACCTCAAGAGCGTCTGCACCTTTTTTGTAAGCCTTCTTGGCTTCTTCTGCTGCAACCCTTGCAACAGTTAAAATTGTACCCTCGGTAGGTTTCATAACAGCCTTGTATGCTGCATCAACACCCATTTGTAGAGCCATAACAAGGTTCTTGGGGGTAACCACTTCATCGTTACCAATACCCTTTGAAATACCTCTAAATAAAAGTGATGTAATAACGCCCGAATTTCCTCTGGCACCACGAAGTAAAGCAGAAGCGGCAATTTTTGCAATTTCTCCTGCTGTTTTACCCGTTTGCTTAGAAAGCTCTCTTGCGGCATTACCAATACTCATAGACATATTAGTACCTGTATCACCATCAGGAACGGGGAATACGTTAAGTTCATCAACACGCTGTCTTTCGTTAAAAATATTATTAGAACCCGAAATTATAGCATCGCGTAGAATATCACCTGAAAACAAAATAAAACACTCCTTATATTGGCAAAACAATAAATTATTTCGCCTGATTGGTGTAAAAACGAAATAATTATTCTTTTATACCGTCAACACGTATACGAACCTTAGAAACCTTTAAACCAGTTGCTTCATATACTACATATTTAACTTTATGCATAATGCTTTTAGCAATTGCATTAATATTCATACCATAAGTAACAACTATATGAAGATCAACAATTATAGAGTCTAAGTCACCGTTAACACGAACTCCGGTTTCTAATCTATCTTTTTTAGAAACTAAGCCCCAAAAACGTTGTTTTCCACCGTGGGGAACCATACCTACAACACCAAAGCAAGATGTAACAGCACGACCGATAAGTTTAGAAAAATAGCTGTTTGAAAGGGTGATTTTGCCAATTCTGGTTTCGTATGAAATCATAAATAAATCCTCCTGTTATTTTAAATATTGAATTCCGTGAAAAAGCTCGGTAGCAGATGGGGTAATACCGTTTCCAAACCTATCACTATATATGACCATACCATTTTTAAAGCAGATTGGAATAACCGGGAGTTCTGCATTAAATGCGGTTATTAGATCCTGTAATGTGTATTCACCGTTATAAAATCCGATATAAGCATCTGCCGATGTAAGGGTGATTTCACCCGGTGCAAGGATTTCTTCAACGGAAGATAATTCTGAATTAAATTCGCTATTTTGTTCATTTGAAAAAACCTTAGATGAATTAGATGGCTTTTTAGAAGATCCGATGCTTGTTTTTTTGGAAGAATTTTTACCATTTGAAGACGTATCTTCAGCAGGCAAAAATTCAAAAGCAGAATCTAAGGAAATGAGGCCGCCTATATCCATATTATCCTCGTACCTAATTTCACCTAAATATAAATCATATCTGCCTGAACGCAACAATGAATAATACTGTTTATTCGAAACCGCATTGATCTGAATTTTCAAACCAATATTCTCTAAAGATTTAGCTATCATATTAGCGGCGGCAACGCGAGAACTATTATTAGAATTAACTAGTAGAGAAAAAGTTATAGGCGAATTGTTTTTTAGCAAATAAAAACCATCTTTGTTTTTTTCGGTAAAGCCTGCAAGTTCAATGTTTTTTTGAGCTATATCAAAATTTGAAGTTTTCTCAATGGTGAGAAGGCCTTCTGCAAGATTCCAAATGGAGGGAACGGGACCAAGAGCAGGGGAGGCATTACCAAAATATGCAGAAATACAAATTTCTTGGCGATTGATTGCAGAGGATATAGCTTGCCTGAACAAACTGTTGGAAAGTTGAGGATGATTGGAATTTATTCCCAAAAATACAATTCTGTTTTGCAAAATACTAACGGAATTACCGTTCATTTTAGGAATAGTATTACCTGAAAGATCGGAAAAATAGTGATCAACCATTCCTGCATTTATAGTTTGCTCTACAGATTCGTTATCAGGACAATCAACCGTTAAAATGTTTTTAATCGGTGATCTTCTTCCATAATAATATTGATTTTCCGAAAGGGTGGCGGTTTGATTATTAAAAACATATCTACCCGCACCAATAGGTACCAATGCTTGTTTATCTGAATCCTTTAGTTCATCAGAACCCTTTTTCATAATTGGAAATGTTAATAAATTAGCAAAATAAGGATCGTTTTTTTCTAAGGTAACAATAACAGTGTTTATATTTTCAGCCTTAGCGGAAACAGCGTATTTTAAAGCGGTACTGTGCCTTGTAGTAGTTGATTTTTTTGCTTTATTAAAGGAAAAAACAATGTCATCTGCAGTAACAGACGTACCATCAGAAAATTTGGCATTTATTAGGTTAATGGTACAAACATTTTTATCAACTATAACATTTTCAGCAAGACGGTACTCGATTTCATATTGATTGTTGATTATAAGCAGCGGGTCAAAAATCAATTGAGAAAGATCTGCGTTTTGCTCAGTAACACAAGTGTAAGGATCCAAAGAATCTTTACTGCTATATAAAAGTCTAATGGTGTCTGCGGCAGACTTACCAACTTGCGACGAAACAGAATTTGAAGCAGAAGAGTTTTCTCTTACCAAAGAATCTGCACAACTACACAAAATTACACAAGACAATATTAAAGAGATCAGAAGAATTATTTTTTTATTCACATCAAACCTCCCAAAAGGGTAGATACTAATAATTTTCCTCATAATATTATACTACAATTATCAATATTATTCAATAGAAATTTAAATAATAAACATTTTATTTACAAAATATACTATCTGATTTTAATTCTTTCTACAGATTTTGTTAAACCTGTTGACTTATCAACATCAAAAATGCATCCATTTAACTCACATTCACCTATAGCATTATGAAATTTAACAGGAAGTTTATCCTTCATTTTTTGAATAATAATATCTTTATCAACGCCCAGAACCGAATCATACACTCCCGTCATACCAATATCAGTTATATATCCTGTTCCGTTTGGTAATATTTGTTCATCGGATGTTTGAATATGGGTATGAGTACCAAAAACAACGCTAGCCTTACCGTCTAAATAAAAGCCTAAAGCACGTTTCTCAGATGTGGCTTCTGCGTGAAAATCAACAATAATTATTTTAGAACCATTAAGTTTAGCTTCGTTTATCAGGTTGTTGGCGGTTTCAAAGGGACAAGCCATATTTTCAAGATAAACAACACCAAGAATATTTATAACCGCTACATTTGTGTAACCCATATCAATGTAGGTAATTCCTGCTCCCGGGACAGATTTAGGAAGATTGGCAGGCCTTAATAAAAAAGAATTTTCATCAAGCATAGTATAAATTTCTTTGCGACGTAAAGAATGATTTCCGCCTGTGATAACATCTACGCCCGATGCGAAAAGATTCTCAGCACTATTAGGCAAAATTCCGTTTCCCTCTGCTGAATTTTCACCATTAGCAATAACTAAATTTATATTATAATCTCGTTTTATTTTAGGTAAGTTTTTAAGTAAAAAATCACATCCTAATTTACCAAAAACATCACCAATCGCAAGAATTCTCATCATACATCATTCCTTTTAACTATATATTACACCTTTTTGAATAGTTTTGCAATAGTTTTGTTTTTTTCAACTTTTTATTTACCTTGACTTTTTTAAAAAATTGATGTATCATAAATAAAAATATTATACAAAGGTGATTTTTATGAAGAAGAATTTTGTTTTTTCAGGTCTTAGCGTTGTTTTATGCCTATTAGTAGTTGGCTTCTCCTTGGTGGGATGCAGTTCGTCTGAGGATACAAAACTTTCCCCTAACAAGGATGGTAGTTCAAGTGTTAATACACAAGAAGATGGCACCACTGAAAATATTGTTGTAGATGACAATCAATCAAAGGAAAATAACACAACTAATGAGTCATCAATTAACGATAATAATGCTCCTAACAACACTGATTTGGTCTCAGATATAAACAATTCAAATAACAACAATAACGTTAATCATAATAATATTACAAATAATAATATTACTACTAATAATATTACAAATAATAATACAAATAATTATAATGCTAATGATAGCGACAACGTTATTTTAGAAAATCAAGATGTTATAATTGATTTTAATAGTAGTGAAACGAATGATACACCAATTGATAACTCCAATACAAGTTCCGCTAAACCTAATGTAAACACTAACAGTAGCAATATTGCTTCTACACCTAGCAATCCTACCTCTTCAAGTAAACCAAACGATGGTTGGACCGGAGATTATATTATTAAATAATTAAAGAAAATTTTGATTTTTAAAAAGACTGCAGATTTATCCTTTGATAAGTCTGCAGTCTTTAATTTATTATATTATGTTTTAAATTTTACATATCTGCAACAGTCGTTTTGTCTCTTGAATAAACTGTGTAATCACTATCATATTTTATTAGATAATCAGCTTCAAGACGAATATCCTGCGATGAGGAACCGATAAGAATCTTGTATGCACCTGATTCAACGTGCCAATCTTTAAGGCAAACATTGTAGTATGCAAAATCTCTAAAACCTAACTTAAATTCAACCTCTTTGGTTTCACCGGGCTCAAGATGAATTTTTTCAAAGCCTTTAAGTTCTTTAATAGGTTTGGAAATTATAGATTTTACATCGTTTACATATAATTGAACCGTTTCTTTACCAGCTATCTTGCCTGTGTTGGTAATTTTACATTTTACTGTAACGTCAGCATCAGGGCCATTAACACCTTCAGGAGAAACAGAAATATCGCTATATTCAAAAGTTGTGTAGGAAAGTCCGTGACCAAAAGGATACCAAATCTGCTCGGGATGCATATCAAAATATCTGTATCCAACTCTCCATTGTTCAGGATAGGTAACTTTTAGTCCATCACCGGGATAATCGAGTAGGGGATTCATGGTGTAACTAAAGGTTTCTGAAAGTTTACCGCTAGGATTAACTTTACCAAAAAGAACATCAGCGATTGCACTACCACCGGCTTCACCGCAAATCCACATCTCCACAATAGCCTTAACGTCATCTTTCCATCTACCGGGAACGATTGCAGAACCATTTTGAAGAACTACAATAACATTTTTACAGGTTTTGTTTATCCACTCAATACAAGTGTTCATATAGTTTTCAAGTTCGTTATGAGGTTTATCAAGGCCCTCAGTTTCAAAGTGAATAAGGCTACCTGCAAAAATAATAGCTAAATCAGCTTTAGAAGCCGCAATAGCACCGTCACCACGAATACCATCACGATTGGGCATTGTATCTCTGGTATAAAGAGGTAGAAAAGTAAGTTCAGCTTTGTCACCGATATATTCTCTAATAAATTCAAGGGGCTTTTCGATTTTTTCATCGGCTGTATGTACAGTTGAACTACCGCCACCCATGTAAGTTGGCATTTCTGCTAAACCGCCGAAAACAGCAATTTTGGGATATTTTGTAACATCAATAGGGAGAATGTTATCTTCATTTTTAAGAAGAGTCATTGCTTCGTCGGCAATCTCTTTAGCAATCGCATGCTGTGCATCACGATCGTAAGGAGTGGTATCACGAATTGCGGCTTTAGTGGCATCTAAGAAGTTGAGTAAAGCCTCTAATACTTCGTCAATTTCTGCCTCTGTAATAATGCCTTGTTCAATTCCTTCTTTAAGTTTTTCTTCAATTTTAGGGTTGGTTGGCATTTGAAGATTCATACCATTTTTAAGAGCTTTTGAAATATTGTGAACTGAACCCCAGTCAGATATTACAACACCCTCATAGCCCCATTCATCGCGAAGGATATCTTTAAGTAACCACTTGTTTTCAGAACAGTAAACTGCATTGAGTTTGTTGTAAGCATTCATTACGCTAGTTGGTTTAGATTTTTTAACGGCGATTTCAAATCCGCGAAGATAGATTTCACGAAGAGTTCTTTCGTCAATCTCAGAACTGCCGGTACCACGATCAATTTCTTGGTTGTTAGCGGCAAAATGTTTAAGACTTGTACCGATACCACAACTTTGAACACCGTTGATATAGGCGGCACCAAGTTCACCTGCCACCATAGGATCTTCAGAAAAATACTCAAAGTTTCTACCGCACAAGGGATGACGTTTGATGTTGATACCGGGGCCTAAAAGAACGTCTACTTCTTCTTTTATGCAGTCGCGTGCAAGACCAACGCCCATTTTAAAAAGAAGCTCTCTGTTCCATGTTGCTGATGCAGCAGAGGCGGTGGGGAAGCAGATACATCCACCCTCAACAGAACAAGGTTTACCGGAAGCGGTACGTACTCCGTGAGGGCCATCGGACATCTCAATAGATGGAACGTTAAGTCTATCAAGTTCGGCTGTTGTAAGCATATTTTTTCCTGTTAAAAGCATTGCTTTTTCAGAAAAAGTCATCTGCTTGATTTTCTCTTTGTTTGTCATTTTATTACCTCAATTCTTTGGAAAGATTCCAAGTTTATTTAATACAGTATTTACATAGCAGCAAGGAAAGCCTACAACTGCAAAGTAATCGCCGTTAAGCTTTTCTACAAAAGCAGAACCTTTTCCTTGAACCGCGTAAGCACCGGCTTTATCCATAGGTTCTTTTGTTTTTATATAATTTAAAATTTCCATTTCGGTCATTTCTTTAAAGGTTACGTCACATGCGATGGCATCAGTTATCTCGGTGCCATTTTGCAAAACAGTAACACCTGTATAAACCGTGTGTGTTTTTCCGGATAGCATTCTGAGCATTTTAGTGGCATCATCTTCATCAATAGGCTTGCCTAAAATTTTACCATCTATGGCAACAACGGTATCAGAACCTATGACAGTATCTTCTTCACTAAAATCTATAGCCTTGGCTTTGCGTTTAGAAAGTTCTTTCACAAACTCGGCAGGATCTGTGATATTTGTTGTTTCATCACAATCTGATGCTCTCACAACAAATTCATAACCAAGCATATCAAGAAGTTCTTTTCTACGAGGAGAATTCGAGGCAAGAATTAGCATATAATTCTCTCCTTTATTTTTATATACATTAATATTATAAAATAAAATACGATTTATATCAAGCATAAATTTGCATTTATTTAGTTGATTTTAAAATAATTTTATGATAACATATTTATGGAGTGTGATGTTATGAGTTTAACAATTTATAAAAACGCTTTATTAGATGAAAAAATTATAGATATAAGCGTTGTTGACGGGAAAATTGTTTCTTTAGAAAAGCAAAATAGTGATGGTATTGATTTAAATGGTAAAAAAGTTTTTCCGGGACTAATTGATATACATACACACGGTTGCGTAGGTCTTGATGCAACACGCGATGCAGATAAGTTAGAAGAGATCGCCATATATCAAGCAAACTCAGGTATAACGTCTTTTTATCCTACAACCGTTACCACAGACGAAGAAACTATGCTTAAAGCGGTTTCAACGCCTACCGAAAAATTAAAAGGTGCCAATATTTTAGGATTTCATATGGAAGGCCCGTATATTTCACCCGAACGTCCCGGGGCACTCAATCCAAAATATATTTTAAAACCCGATATTGATGGCTTTAAAAAATATCCAAATGTAAAAATTGTTACTGTTGCACCCGAGGTTGAAGGTGCTATTGATTTTATTAAAAATTGTGATGCTATGGTTTGCCTTGGGCACAGCGTAGGTAATTACGATTCCGCTTGTGCCGCTGCTGATGCAGGTGCAAAATGCTTGACCCATACATTTAACGTAATGCCGCCTTTATTACATAGAGAACCTGGTTTAATTGGTGCCGCAATCGATAAAGGTATGTATGCTCAAGCGATATGTGATGGTGTTCATATTCATCCCGCCGCCATCAGAGCGCTTTATAAAATGTTCGGTAAAGATAAAATGGTTCTTATTAGCGACTGTGTTGAGGCTACAGGGCTTAAAGAAGACGGCGAATATTCATTTGGCGGTGTTCCCGTAGTATTAAAAGACGGAATTGTCAGAACACTGGAAGGTAATTTAGCGGGAAGCACAACAAATCTTTTTGACTGCGTTAAATGTGCTATTTCCTTTGGGATACCCGAAAAAGAAGCATTTGAAATGGCTTCAGAAACCCCCGCGAAACTTATGGGCCTTAATAAAGGTAAAATTGAAGTTGGATACGATGCTGATTTTATAACGGTTGATGATGACTATAATTTATGTAATGTTGTTATTGATGGTGAGCTTTTTAAATAAGT
>JAZSJA010000034.1:0-25211 GCA_045534095.1 Acutalibacteraceae bacterium
TACAAATTTGATTTTAATATTGATTTTTCCGCATAAATACCATATTTTATAAAATAATTGAATTTAATTTTCACTAAAAAACGGGGCGTCGAAAATCGCCGCCCCCTACAATTACGTACCAACATTCGCACGATAAACTACAATTTATCTATATCTTTCCGGCCGCGGAACGCGACTAGGCCGTTTACACAAAACCTGCTCGGAATAAAAACGCCTAGCGTTCAAATCACAATTAAAGCCCTCTTTAAAAAAACAACCCCCATGGCCGCGTGGTACAGCTATGGGGGATTAAATCTTATTTAAAATAAACGGGCTTAGCCCATGGATCAAACATCACACAAAATCTATCATTTGCCTACAATTGGTGTGGGCACGGAACGTGATTTATGCGATAGTTAAAATTATCCCGCAATTGGATCAAACGTCACGGAGTTGGTCGTAAGCCGGGTTCTGTCGTGAACGGCTATCTATCTAGGCGAGGGATTGCTCCCACGCTCAAGCCACCTTTTGAAGCCCATCGGGCAGATGCATTGCTTCGGTTGGTGTTGCTTCGGATAGAGTTTACAGGGTCAAACGGTCTCCCGAATGACCGGTGGGCTCTTACCCCACCTTTCCACCCTTACCGCTTAAAAGCGGCGGTATATTTCTGTTGCACTTGTCCTAAGGTCGCCCTCGGCGGCGGTTAGCCGCTATCCTGCCCTGTGAAGCCCGGACTTTCCTCATACTTTTTTAAAAAAGCACGCAGCCGTTAGACCAACTCCAAAACCAGTTTAATTATTATACATCAATAATATTAAATTTGCAAGTTTTTTTAATTGCAACCAACAAAAAACTATGCTATACTAGGTATTAAAAGGGGCGAGATTATGCTTTTAGAAACAGGCAGACCACAAAACTGTGATAACAGATTAGAAAAAGAAATCAAGGCATACGATTTTTTAGATGCACTTGCAGTGAATTATGACAGAGTAGACCATGCACCCGCCATGACAATGGAGCTTTGTGCCGAAATTGATAAGGTTTTAGGTGCGACTATCTGCAAAAATTTATTTTTGTGCAACCGTCAACAAACCAATTTTTACCTGCTTATGATGCCGGATGGCAAACCCTTTAAAACCAAAAATTTATCCGAGCAGATTAATTCTTCAAGGCTTTCCTTTGCCACCCCTGAGCATATGGAAAAATACCTTAACGTAACCCCCGGCTCGGTTAGCGTTTTAGGGCTTATGAACGATACCGAAAAGAGTGTAACCCTTTTGATTGACCAAGATGTTTTAAGTGAAGAATTTTTTGGTTGTCACCCACTTATAAACACCTCTAGTCTAAAAATCAAAACGAGTGATTTAACCGAAAAAATAATTCCCGCCCTTGGCAACAAATATCAAACTGTGAGGCTCTTGGCAGAATGAACAACTCCCTTAAAATAATTGCACACATCCAAACCGATTTCAAAACTAAATTTGGCATCCCCCGCCAAAGTGGGCTTACCGATTTAGAGGGGCTTATTATATTTGAGCCCGAATACCGAAATGATGATGCACTGCGTGGCATTGAAGAGTTTAGCCACCTCTGGCTAATTTGGAATTTTTCCAAGGCACAGCGTGATGGCTGGTCCCCCACTGTACGCCCCCCAAGACTTGGAGGAAACAAAAGAGTCGGTGTTTTCGCAACCCGCTCCCCATTTCGCCCAAATTCCATTGGGCTTTCATCGGTAAAGCTTCTTGGAACGATAAAAACAAAACAAGGCACCGCCCTTAGAGTTTCGGGCGCAGACCTATTAAACGGAACACCAATTTATGATATCAAACCCTACCTCCCCTACACCGATTCCCACCCCGATGCCGTAGGCGGCTTCGCCGATGAACGGTTAAAGGATAGTCTAGAGGTGATTTTCCCTCCTCGGCTTTTGGAAAAAATACCCGAAAATAAAAAATCAGCATTATGCGAACTTCTTTCAGAGGATCCACGCCCTCACTACATTAGCGATCCTGACCGTATATATGGATTTGAATTTGCTGATTTTGAAATCAAATTTAAGGTAGAAAATAATATTTTAACCGTTGTAGACATAATTTAATTTAAACCTAAAATAACCCCTCGGCCTTTTGACCGAGGGGTTTAATCACACTATTTTGTATATGTATTTAACAAATTATGCGTTTTCTTTTTTGCCGGTTACAAATAAGAATAATGCGATGTAGGTAGCAATTCTTGCTATAAATGCACAAATTGCAGCGAAAGCCCAGAAATAAGCTGCATCGGTGATAGGTGATGCACCCTCAAGAGCAATAGCAGTTGATACGTCATTGAATACTCCGCCTTCAAGAGCGATAGCAGCTAACATTGCAATAACAAAGGTGGTTTTCTTAGTGAAGCCTTCCATTCCGCAACGAAGAACAAAGCAAACAGCAGCAATAACACCGCCGGCGAAAAGTAAGGTATGTAAAGTAAAGCTGTCATTTACAAGAGCTGCGATTAAATTGAACAAAGGATATGCAGCAATAGAAGCAAAGTTGATGGTAAGCATCATTTTGTTTTTACCAAGACCGCCAATGTTAAGGAAGTAAAGGGTTACTAAAACGCTGGGTGCCATAAATGCAAGCAGATTTAAAATGTACATAAATACTGATCTGCCGGTCACATCATAATAATCACCAAAAGCAAATACAAGACCGCCGATAAGGGTGAAAAGCACGCCAACAGCAGAGATTAAAGACAACATAATGGTGGGGTCTTTAACGTCAACCTGTGCAAGGGGGTTGGGGATGGATACGGGAGCTGTTTGAGCAGGAGCAGGTGCACCTGCATTAGCAACCTCTAAAGCGTTACCACATTTGGGACAGAATTTTACGCCGGGAGCGGATTCTGTGCCACATCTACTACAAAAACTCATTTTAAAATACCTCCAAAGTATTAATAATAATAGAAAACCGCATTTACAAAATACCAGTTTTTTCTACAAAATAATTATACCACATATGCAAAAAAATTCAACCCTTTTGTTATGTAATTATGAATTTTTTTATACAATTATGCTAATTTTTCTTTTTGTGATTGGATTATTCTTTTTATAATATTCTATAAACACAAAAAACGAGCCCCTTTGACAAGAAAGGAGCTCGTGAATTTATTACAGTAAAACATTATTTTTCAAAGGAAGATTTACTTGGCAAATTGGCATCCATATAACGGATTACCTCTGCTTTTTTCTCCTCAAAATTATCGGTTTTTATGGTATCGTTAATACATATCATTGAATGCTTTTGATTTTTTATATCGTCAAGCAAGCTTTTATATACCGATGGCTTTACGTGATAACACTGAGCAAATTTGCGTGGTCTAACGTTAAACTTGCCCTCTGCCAACTGCCAATAAAGCATTACCCATTGGTTAACGTCACCCACCTGACGGAACTTGTGCATACAGGTTTCGTTAAGGACGTCAAATTCCTTTTCCCAAACCGTTTCAAAGGTAGATTTTAAATAACTGCTGGCAACGTGCTGATAAAAAATACCGGGGAACCACGGCCAGTAGTAAAGCATAGCCGTTTTTAAAACGTTGCCCTTGCCGTTTTTAAAGCTTAACCACTTTTTCCAATCCCTTTTAACAACCGTTTTCTTGTTGAAATAGGAGTTTATAATGGCTATATCCGCACCGCAAAAATGGCCTGCACTATCTTTACCAAAGAAAATGCAATCCAATGCTGAAACCTCACAAGGCAAACCGTTTTTGAAAAAGTCCTCGGGTTTTACGGGCTTATTTAAAAACATATCATCATTAAAATAAACAAACTGCTCTGCCAAGCCTTCAATACGATGCAAATTAAGTTCAATTGTATGGGAACTAAAGGTTGGTAGATATTCAGGTGGAATATAATCGGTGTGCTTTACCACGTTGAGTTTGGGGTTTGTGGTATCAAGCCAAGGGGGAAGATGTCCCCAGGTAACAAAATGAACCTTATTAACCCAAGGAGCATAGGTCTCTACACCGCGGAACCAATACTGTAAATTATCCCAATCTCTAAAACGAACCTCATTATTTGCAAAGGTTTCTTCGTTAACTTTTGGGTCGTATTTGTTTTTCTCAGCACGCCACTCCGGGTCGTTACCGTCTACCCAAATAATTACAAAATCTATAGGCTTTGAAGGATCAAATTTAGCTTTACTTTTTTTAAGCATATTTTACTCTCCCTTAGGACATAAACTCATCATATTTAGGTAGAACTTCACTGGTTGTACCATACATCTTAATTTCACCATCATGAAGCCACAAAATATTGTCGCAAAGTTTTTTAAGGGTATCAGAACTATGTGAAACAATAATAACAGTTCTGTTTTTATTATCTATAAGGCTTTTCATTTTAGCGTAACTTTTCTTCTTGAACTTAGCATCACCAACGCTGAGAACCTCATCTATAAGCATAATTTCTGTTTCAAGAATAGCGGTAATAGAAAAAGCAAGCTTTGAATGCATACCGCTTGAATAGGTTTTTACAGGTCGATCGACAAAGGTGCCAAGTTCAGAAAATTCTATAATTTCATCAAGCTTTTCGTCTATTTGCTCTTTAGAAAAACCTAAAAGCATACCTGAAAGGTAAATGTTCTCTCTGCCGGATAGATTTTTTTGAAAGCCTACACCAATTGAAAGTAAAGATATGGAATTTCCATGTAAATCAATATTGCCCTCATCAGGAGAAAAAATACCTGCGATGGCACGAAGCAGGGTTGACTTACCGCTACCGTTTTTACCAACAATACCTAATATCTTACCCTTTTCTACCTCAAAGGAAACACCTTTTACAGCCTCAAAATACTCTGTTTTCGAGAATTTTTTAGGGTTCATAAGTGCTTTTAAAAGGGACATTTTATTCATCACGCGATATTGGATTTTTACGTCCTTTACCGAAATAGCTGCTTCTGACATAAATAAAACTCCCCTTTCTTAGATTATTTTAACGTAGCTGTTTTCGTATCTGTAAATAATTTTAACACCAATTACTGATATTAAAAGACAAACAACAAGCCAAATTCCAAGGGCTAAAAAGTGAGGATCCTTTTGGTAAAGCAAAACGTTTCGCATATCTGTCATAATCAGAGCCATGGGATTACAATAAATCATAATTTTGCCCACAAACTCGCTTTTGTTGAAAATGCGGTCCTCTATGGAATAGAAAATACCCGATAAATAGAAAACAAGCTGTAAAGTAATTGTTACAATGTTTAACAAATCTTCTACAAACACACCAAAATGCATTATTATGCTGCTAAATGCAAAGGCAACAATTGCAACCATCATTGCAAGGGGGATAAAGTAAAGTACTCTGTAGGATATGGGAACACCCCAAATAGCCATAAAAACAAAGGTAAGAATAAAGGAAACCAACATCTTAAACCCGTTAATGCCTATTTTTTCCAAAATAAACATATATTTCGGAATATAAACCTTAGTAACAATGCTTTTTTTACTTGAAACCAATTTCACGCTATTGCGAACCGTTTTATTAAAAAGCTGCCAACAGTTAAGTCCAATAAAAACAAATATTGGAAAATAAGGCATTTTCGCACCAAAAACAACTCCGGCAACAAAGGTATAAACACACATATATAAAAGGGGATCTAATATCCACCATATCCAACTTAAAAAGGAACCTGCAACTTCACTTTTAAGCTCGGCCTTAACGTTATATAAAGAATAATTATAAAACTTCTTTACATCGCCTATGAATCTTTTCATAAAAAGTTTCTCACTTTCTAAAAAATAATAGTATCACATAGATGAAATAATCCACCACACACATTTTTCTTAATGTAAACACACATATGCATTTTGTATTATATCACTTTTAAAGTGTTTTTTCAAGAGTAGATTGCTTTATAAATGAAAGAATATGTAAATTTTATGTTATTATTTGGTAAAACCGTTTTTATAATAGGAAAAACCCGTCCGCTAATGCGAACGGGTTTTAATTTTCCTTGAAAAGAATTACTTGCTCTCCATACTGAAACGCTTTTTGAAACGATCAACACGTCCACCGGTATCAACCAGCTTTTGCTTTCCAGTAAAGAACGGATGACATTTGGAACAAATATCAAGACGGATGTTTTCCTTGGTTGAGCGAGTTTCAAATTCTGCACCACAAGCACACTTTACGATTGTGGTTTCATACTTAGGATGAATTCCCTGTTTCATACTGTCACCCCTTTCAAAATCGGTTAACGAAACAATAATACCACAAACAAAATCAAATTGCAATAGCAAATTTTAAAAAAATTGAATTATTACAAAGGAATTATTTGTATATATAGACTACATATTCCTTATAAAGGCGGCAATTTTCTCTGCAAGGAGCTCATGGCCCTTGTCGTTGGGATGCAGTCCATCGGGCATATAGGTTTCTTTCATAATGGGCACTTGGGGGTTAATTCCAAGATTTGCATAAAGGTCTAAAACGGGCAAGGAATAAAATTCTGCTACCTCGCGAACCACCTTAACAAAATCAATAAGCTTACCGTTTTCGTTTTCCTCTACCAAACGGTGAAGAGGTGTAATAACACAGATTTTAGCGGTAGGATACTTATTTATAACACCTGAATAAAGGGTATGAAGTGCACCATAAAAGGTGTAGGGAGTTCTGTCAATATCTCGTCCAATGGGAGCGTCACCATGGCCAAAATCATTAGTGCCGCCAAAAATAAAAATCATATCGGCATCGTCATCCATATTGGCAAAACGACCACAATAGTCTAAATCGTGTATAGGCTCTGCACTGGGAGTCACCTTGCGTGCTATACGGGTGCCTCCAATTCCGTAGTTACGGCAAACTGCACCATACTTACTGCCCATAAGAGCGACAAAACTTTTAGTATCGTTATCCGAACTACCTGTACCTTTTGTGATGCTATCACCTAAAAAATTGATTTTAAGACCTTTAATTTCCATTTATAATACCTTCCTTTTGTTTATTTTAAAGTTTAAGCCAACAATTTCTCCACCATCTCGGCGGCTTTTTCAACAAAAATTAAGCAAGGACGGTTTTTATAATCCTCATCTGAGGGTAAGTTATATTCACCCTTCTCCAATTTTTCCAAAAGTTCGGGGCAACGCACCTCGCCGAACTCTGCCCTGAAATCATCCGAAAGCTTTTTTATGAGGGTATAATGCTTTTGTTTTGCATCGGCATCATCCACATCTTTATAGCCTAAAATAGCACCAACAGCCATATACATTCCGGTAACGGCACCACACGCCTCACCCGAATGACCCATTCCACCGCCAAAAGAAGAGGAAATCAAAGCAGCCTGCTCTTCGTCAATTCCGGTCACATCCGAAAATGCCATAAAAACGGCTTGAGCGCAGTTATATCCTTTTAAAAACAATTCCTTTGATTTTTGTACGTGATTCATTTTAACACCTTTTTTCTTTGCTTTTTACTAGGCTCCGGCAACGGCTCGTCGTCAAAAAACGAGAGTTGCTCGGCCTTATTATTTTCATATACGTATGTATCAATAGGTAAAATTTTATTGAACATACAGGTATGACGTGGGGTAATTCTTCTATCCTCATGGAGTGAGCCAAAATACCACTGCTTATAGGTACAAAATCTACCAATTTCCTCTAAAAATCCATTAAGCTTATTTACGTGGTCGGCATCACCTGACCTGAGAAGCATAGCACTTTTCACAAGCGAGGGTGGTTCGTGAGATAGTATATAATCTATTTGACCTGCACATTCATCTAAGTTAGATGCCGCTCTTGCCATCTCATTAGGAGAAGGTAGTTCTGCCTTCCACCAATGCTGCTGCTCAACGCGAATATCCTTATCCAGACTTTCTCCGCCGCCGAATACGAAAATTTTATTTCCCTCTATCTCAAATATTTCACCACGCATAAGGTGAAATAGGTTGCCCGATATTCTGTGAACCTTTCCGCCCTTCCAAACGGTTTGGCGATATTTTCTAATAAGCTCAAAGTTCTCGTGGGCGCCATCTAAAAAGCATACTGTGAATTTTCGGCTGCCCAGATATTTAAGGGTACTGCGTTCTCTTGGGCTATCATCCCACAAAAAACCGAAGTCACCGCACACTATAAGTACGTCATCTTTTTTAAGTTTACGCCATTCTTTATCATAAAGTCGGGATTCATCTCCGTGCATATCACCTGTAATGTATACCATTCTTCGCCCCCCTTTAAAAAATATTTTAAATTTATTGATTTTTCCTCTTTAAAAATACTTAAAGATAATGTATAATTACAATATAGGATCATTATACTACATCTTTGAGGAAAAATCTATGGTAAAAAAAACAATTTCTTTAATTATTTCAATTTTTTTATTGTGTTCCATTTTCATAACCCCCGTCGCAGCCTATAAACCATCTACTTTTGAATTAACCGCCGAGGGCTGCCTTATAGCAAATATAGATACCGATGCTATAATTTATGAAAAAAATATAGATGAGAAACTTTTCCCTGCCTCCCTTACAAAAATTATGACGGCGGTAGTTGTGCTTGATGAATGTCCCAACCCGGAAAACGTTACTGTTACCTGCAGCGAAAATGCAATCAACAGCCTCCTTGGAACAGATTCATCGAATTTTAATTTAAAAATAGGCGAACAGCTTTCAGCCCTTGAAATGCTTTACGTTCTTATGGTTCATTCGGCAGGCGATGCCGCCAATGCACTGGCCGAACACTTTGGTGGCAGCGTTGAAGGCTTTGTGGCAAAAATGAACGCAAAAGCAAAAGCACTTGGTATGGCAAATACCAACTTTATGAACGCTCACGGACTTCACGATGACGCTCATTACACCACTCCGAGGGATATGTACACCCTTACAAAATATGCTTTAAAAAATGAAACCTTCAAAAAGATTTTTGGTACTGTGCGTCATATTGTGCCTGCTACCAATTTAACCGATCACCCACGCACTCTTGCTACAACTGTTTTCATTCAAGATCCTAACACCTCTATGGCGGATACCTACTATAAACCCGTTGATGGCGGAAAAACCGGATACACCGACCCCGCCGGCAGATGCCTTATCACCTATGCCGAGGAGGACGGAATAACCTATGTATGCGTTATTATGAAATGTCCTGTTAAAAATGAAGCAGGCGTAAAGGTAAGGTATGAGTTTGGCGAAACCAAAAAACTTTACGAATGGGTGTTTAATGAATTTGAATACCGAGAAGTTGTTAGCACCTCAACCCCTGTTGGAGAATGTCCTGTTGAACTTTCAATGGATGCCGACCAGGTTGCAGTAGTACTCAAAACCCCCGTCAATGCCGTTGTGCCAAAGGAGGCTGAGCCCTCAAGCTTTAAGGTAGAGGTTGAACTCTCAAAAAGTTCTGTAAAAGCCCCTGTAAAACAGGGTCAAGAGCTTGGGATTGCAACTGTAAAATACGCAGGTGATACCCTTGCAACAGTCCCCGTAGTTGCCATAACATCGGTAGAAAAAAGTGGTATGCTAGCCTTTGTTGATACCGTTGTAGGCTTTTTTGGCAGTCCGTTTTTTGCAGGAATTATAATAGCCTTAATCGTTTTGATAGTTCTATTTGTTGTTTACGTTATTATCATAAATCGCAAAAAGAAAAGGCGCCGTCGCAACAGAAACAGAAGAAAAATAAAGGTTAAATACTAATATGCATCTAAATGCGTTGGAGATTTTGAACTCTGACGCATTTTTCTTTTAAAAATTTGTAAAATTTTTCATTAAATTCAAATATAACTCTTTATTTTTTACGTGATATATGATACAATAAGTTGAATATTTAGATTTAATTTAATTTCTATGGAGGTGAAAGGATATGTCGTCAACTAAAAACCTGTTAAAATTGGCTCTTACAACCATTCTAACCCTATCAATATTGCTTCTTTCAGGTTGCTCGGATTTTGGTATTTCCGACGATGATTTTCTTTCCCCGCCCCGTGCAAACGGCGAAATGTATGAAATCGAAAAAACCCTAAAGAAAACTGTAAAAACATCCTACACTCTAAAATATCCCACCGCAGGTGAATATCGCTCAGCGTACATTCTGGCCGATCTTATGGGTGCAGGCAACCAAAACTTTGCATTGGCCCTTTACAGCACCACAAATCAAGAAAATTCTACCTTTATGAATCTAAAACTTATGCAAAAGGTAGATAAGGAATGGATTTCTGTAAGTGACGTAACGGTTAACGCAGTTGGCGTTGAGAAGGTTGAAATCATTGATTTGAATGGTGATGGCGTTAAAGAAATAACTGTTGGTTGGAATGTTTACGGCGGAATGGATAAAAAGGTTACCGCCTACACATTAAACGGCTTGAAGCTTTCTCCAATAATGCAGGAAAACTATACAAGCTTTATTTGTTGCGATTTAATTAACAATGACCAAAAAGAGTTGTTCCTGATTTATCACGATACCATAAACGCAACTGCTACCGCTAAATACTTCTCTTTTGAGGGAAGTGAGGTTAAACATTCAGGTATGTGTAATATCGACGGAACCGCAACCTCCTTTAATGAACCCGCTTTTGTAAATCTACCAAACGGGCTCCCCGCAATTCATATAGATGCCATTAAGGGAATCGGAATGCAAACCGAAATAATCTACTGTCAAAAAGGCAAGCTGTTCTCGGCATTTAACAACCCCCTTTCGGTAGAAACCAACACCCACCCCACCTACAGGAGCAATACCGTTGCTTCCATTGATATAAATGGTGACGGTTTTTTAGACATTCCTCTTACCAAGCCATTTGACAAATTCACAAGGGGACTTGATGAAACCACCCTTAACCCCATAACAAATTGGTACAATTACAACGGCAAAAATCTTTCCCTAACAATGCAGACGATTATGAACTATACCGACGGATATTTTATTGAGTATCCTCAAAAATGGATTGGTTGTACCACGGTGAACATTGAGGTTGAAAATCGTCTTCGTACCGTATGCCTGTGGAATATTAAAAAGGGTACAATTGTAAGTGAGCTTGTGAAAATACGTGCCATCTCTGAGGTAAATTGGGATAAACCCAATAACGGATTTAACGAATACGTAGAAATAGCACGCCACAAGGGTATTGTTTACGCCGCTATGTTTAGTAACTATGCGGGCAAAGAAAAAATAACCATTGATGAACTTAGAAGTATTTTTCATATTATTGAGTAAAAATGATGCTTTGAATTAAAAGGAGTATGCTTTAATGAAAAAAATTCTTGTTGTTGAAGATGAAGTAGCCATTCGCGAATTTGAGGTTATAAATTTAAGACGCGTGGGCTACGAAACGGTAGAAGCCGGCTCAGGTGAGGAGGCTCTTGCTGTTTATGAGGACCACGGAGATATCGATATTGCCCTTTTAGATATTTCTATGCCGGGTATGGATGGTCTTACCCTCTGCAAAGAACTCAGACGCCGTTCCCCCGCTCTTGGTATTATAATGCTTACCGCCCGTGCACAAGAAATGGATAAAATCCACGGTTTAATGCTTGGTGCCGACGACTATATAACAAAGCCCTTTAGTCCCACAGAGCTTCTTGCACGTGTAGACTCACTCTACCGCAGAGTAGATATGGGCAAAAACGTGGCCGCACAAGAATCGGGAGATGAAATTAAACTCGGTGAATTTACCCTTAATATTCGCCGCAGAACCCTAAGCAAAAACGGCAACAACATTGAACTAACTCAGGTTGAATTCCAAATAGTTGAATACTTCTTCACAAACCCCGACGTCGCCCTTGACAGAACCGATATTTTAAACAGGGTATGGGGCGAGGCATATTTTGGTGAGGAAAAAATCGTAGACGTTAATATTCGCAGACTGCGTATAAAAATTGAAGACGACCCCTCTCATCCCAAGCATTTAGTAACCGTTTGGGGTATGGGCTACAAATGGAACACTATTGAATAATCACTAAATTTCAAATCCACAGTAAAGGAGATGACGGAATGCTATTATCACGTTTTAAATGGAAAATTAAAGGCGTTACCAGACGTTGGCTTATAAACGTTATGTCGGTAGTTTCCGTTGTTGTTATTATTGTGGAAATACTTTTAAGCATATTCATTGTGAATTACTACAGTGAAACCGCTCGAAGCAAAGCAAACGAGCTTTGCCAAGGCTTTTCTCTTTTGGCTACCGTTTCATCCTCTGAATTTCCTGCCAAAGCAAGGCAGTACATTGAAAACTTTGAGCATAAAGATAAAATCGAAGTTCAAATTATTGATTCAAAGGGGAACATCCTAATTACTTCCAACGGATTTAATCCGGGAAGTCCCAAAATGCCCGATTATGAAAGTGCCTTAAAAGCCGGTAACTCTACCGCTTCTTGGGTTGGTGAAACGGCACAAGGTGAACAAATAATGGCACAAACAACCATTTTAGGAGATTATGGCGACGGCTCCAACGGTGCCATAAGATGGCTAATTTCCCTTGACAGCGTGAACTCCCATATAAACTGGATAATCGTGCTTTGCATTACAATTGGTCTTGGCATTATTCTCATAACCGCTATGACCGGCCTTTACTTTATAAAATCCATTGTTCGTCCGGTGCGTGAGGTTTCGGGCGTTGCCAGAAAAATGGCAATGGGTGACTTCAAATCCCGCTTAGAGGTTAAGAAAAACGATGATGAAATAGGCGAGCTTTGTGACGCTATTAACTATATGGCAAGCGAACTCGGTCAAGCAGAAAACGTTAAAAATAGTTTTATTTCATCCGTTTCCCACGAGCTTCGCACCCCTCTCACCGCCATACGTGGATGGGGCGAAACCGCCAAAATGTCTATTGGATTTGATGACGAGCTTGTGGCTAAGGGTGTAGACGTTATTCTTTCCGAAGCCGACAGACTCTCAGGACTTGTTGAGGACCTTTTGGATTTCTCACGTATGCAATCGGGTAGACTTTCGGTAAATATGCGACTTATGAACGTTATTCCTCCCCTCAAAAAAGCGGTAGATATGTATCTTGAGGTTGCAAAGCAACGCAACATAAAAATGGATTTTGTCTGCCCTGCCGAACCAAACAATATCACAGGCGACCCCGATCGCTTAAAACAAGTATTTATTAACGTTATAGATAACGCAGTAAAATATTCCAACGATGGCGGTAGCGTGCTTGTTGACTGCCATGAGGAAGAACACTGCATTCACATTAGAATATCCGATACGGGAGGGGGTATTCCCGCACAGGATATTGATAGAGTTAAAGAAAAATTTTTCAAATCAAACACAACGGTACGCGGTTCAGGTATAGGTCTTGCCGTTGCCGATGAAATTATAAAACAACACAACGGTCTGCTCTTTATTGAAAGTAAAGAGGGTGTGGGCACCAGTGTAACAATAGTGCTACCTATTGTTGATACAACCGACGAAAATTCCGAACCAAATACACAAGATGAAATTTCAGATTTAAATGTAGAAAACTAAAATTAAAAAGAAATTATAATTCAAAAAGAGGTAAAAAAATGAAAAAACTTAGCATTGGCGGTCAGGCGCTTATAGAAGGTATTATGATGAAAAGCCCTGAAAAAACCGCAATGGCAGTTCGCACTCCCGATAAAAGCATAGATATTGAATATATTGAGGAAAAACACATTAAAGATAAGCTTCCATTTTTGGGTTGGCCCATTCTCAGAGGCGTTGTAAATTTTGTGGAATCTATGATTTTAGGCTATAAAACCCTTATGAAATCGGCAGATAAATCCGGTATGACCGATTTAGAGGAAGCCGAAGACCTTGCCCGCAAAAAAGCAAAAGAAGAGAAAAAACGCCAAAAGTTAATAGCAAAAGGTAAACTACCCGCCGATGAGGTGGTTAAAGAAGAAACTCAACCCAATGTTAAAACTGAAGAAACCGAAAATGACGCCGAAATCAATCTTGAAGAAACAGTAAAAGAAGAAGTTGATAACGCAGAATCAAAATTGGAGGAATCCAAAAAATCCAACTCAGCCCTCATCACCACCGTTATGATCGTTGGCGTTGTTTTGGGCGTTGCAATGGCAGTTGTGCTTTTTATATACCTACCAACCCTGATTTTCAACGGCATTCAACACGCTTCAAACGGTGCAGTTTCAAACAAATTCCGTCCCCTTATCGAGGGCGTTTTGAAAATAAGCATATTTGTTGGTTACGTTTTCTTAACCTCTCTCACCAAGGATATTAAACGCGTATTTATGTACCATGGTGCAGAACACAAAACTATTTTCTGCCTTGAAAATGAACTGGAGCTTACTGTAGAAAACGTTAAAAAGCAAAGCCGTTTTCATCCCCGTTGCGGTACTTCATTTATGATTTTAATGCTTATTGTTGGTATTCTTATAAGCTTTTTAATCTTAACCTTCTTCCCTAAGATTACCAAAATCACCGCTCTTTGGGTGGCTATTAAAATACTTATTGTTCCCCTTGTTTGCGGAGTCGGCTATGAGCTTATTAAATTCTGCGGAAAACACAATAACGTCATAACACGTATAATTTCTGCCCCGGGTATGTGGGTACAAAGACTCACCACCAAAGAACCTGAGGATGATATGATAGAGGTTGCTATTGCCGCCATTGAAGCAGTTTTACCCGAGGATATTAACACGATAAGTGGAGACGGATGTTGCCCCGATTTACAATAAAATTATGACAATTAAAGAACAAAAAGAAAAACTTATTGAACAATTAGAACACCTTAGCGACTCCCCCGCCCTTGAGGCCACCGAGCTTATAATATTTGCCACCGATTTAGATAGGTCAGGAATTTTATATAAACAAAATGAAAAACTCTCATCAAGTGCCATAAAAAACATTTCCTCTGCACTTTCAAAAAGAAAAAAAGGTGTTCCTTTACAATATATTTTAGGGGAATGGGAATTTTATTCTCTGCCCTTTAAAGTAGGCAAGGGTGTACTTATTCCCCGTGCAGATAGCGAGCTTCTTGTGGATTTGGCGCTTGAAGAACTCGACCATTCAGACGAATACACGCTACTGGACCTTTGTTCGGGTAGTGGTGCCCTTGGTATTGCCATAAGCAAAAACGCAAAAAATGCTAAGGTCACCTTAGTGGAAAAAAACCGAAAAGCCTTTGGATATTTAAAAGAAAACGTTAAACTTAATAATGCAAATGTTAAAGCAGTCCGTGCAGATATTTTTAAATGGACTCCCCAAAACGCGGCGGACATTGTTGTTTGTAATCCCCCTTATATTTCTAAAGAGGAAATGCACTCTCTGCAAAGAGAGGTAAAGCATGAACCTACAGCTGCTCTTTTAGGCGGTAAGGACGGACTAAAATTTTATCGTCTGCTCGCAAAAAAAGCAACCGACTTTTTAAAACCAAAGGGTAAAATGCTGGTTGAAATAGGCTTTTCGCAAGCACAAAACGTTATGCAGCTATTTGCCGAATCCGGTTTTGAGCATATAGAATGTTTTAAGGATTTAAACGGTAACGATCGAGTAATTTCAGCAATTTTAAAATAATTTTTAAAAGTAAAATAACCGAAAGGATGTAATAAAATGGCAGAAAAGAAAAAAGTTTTAACAGATCAGGGCTCTGATAGAGAAAAAGCCCTAAAAACCGCATTGGAACAACTTGAAAAGACCTATGGTAAAGGTACGGTTATGCGTCTTGGCGAAAACGTTGGTATGAACGTAGAGCATATTTCCACAGGCTCCATCACCCTTGACGTTGCATTGGGTATTGGTGGTCTTCCAAAGGGAAGAATTGTAGAAATGTACGGTCCTGAGTCCTCAGGTAAAACCACCCTTGCACTCCATGCCGTTGCCGAGGCTCAAAAAGCCGGTGGTCAAGCCGCATTCATTGACGTTGAGCACGCCCTCGACCCTGTATATGCTGCAAACTTAGGTGTTGATATCAACCAACTTTTGGTATCTCAGCCCGACACAGGTGAACAAGCATTAGAAATCACCGAGGCTCTTGTTCGTTCAGGTGCTATTGATATTATAGTTATCGACTCGGTTGCCGCTTTGGTTCCAAAAGCCGAAATTGAGGGTGATATGGGCGATTCTATGGTTGGTGTTCAGGCAAGACTTATGTCACAGGCCCTTCGTAAATTGGCAGGTGTCATTTCCAAATACAACTGCGTAGCTATTTTCATTAACCAGTTGCGTGAAAAAATCGGCGTATTCTACGGCTCTAACGAAACCACTACAGGCGGTCGTGCACTTAAATTCTACGCCAGCGTTCGTCTTGATATCCGTAAAGCTGAAGCCATTAAAAACGGCACCGAAATTATCGGCTCACACACAAAGGTTAAGGTTGTTAAAAATAAGGTTGCACCTCCCTTTAAAACTGCCGAGTTTGATATTATGTACGGAAAAGGTATTTCAAAAGAAGGCGAGCTTATAGATTTAGCCACCAATCTTGGAATTATGAAGCGTTCCGGTGCCTGGTTCTATTACGGTGAACTCCGAATGGCTCAAGGCCGCGATAATGCTAAGATTTATCTAAGCGAAAATCCTGAGATCTTTGAAGATATTTATACCAAGGTTATGGATGCTCTTATTGCTAAAGATGCACCTGAAGATACAAACGCAATAGAGCTTGCCGATGTATCTGAACCTCTTTTTCCCGCAGAGGAGAAAAAAACCAGTAGTAAAATCAGCATTGACGTAGCGGTTGACGATTAATGACCGTTACCGAAATTGCAGTAAGACGCAAGAACAGAGTTGCTTTAACCTTACTCCCTCCCCCACCCGCAAATTTAGAGGGTGCTGAGTACGAGGGTGAAAAACTGCTTATTGACAAAACAATTTTGCTGCGTTGCAATCTTGAAAAAGGTAGCGAACTCAATCACCAAGACCTTAATCAGCTTGTTTTTGTAAGCCAGTGCTATAGGGCAAAGCAACGGGCAATTTGGCTTTTATCTGGTCAGGACTATTCCGAAAAAGGGCTTTATGAAAAGCTTTTAAAGTCCTTTACCCCCAAAGCCGCCGCCTTTGCTGTAAAACAAATGATTGAGCGCGGCTTTGTTAATGACAAAAACTTTGCCGCTCTGCTTGTTAAAAGGTGTAAAGAAAAAAATCTTTCAAAACGGCAAATTTTTCAAAAGCTTATCAAAAATGGTATTTCAAAGGAAATATCCGACTCGCTTTTAAAGGATGATGACCTTGCGAATACCGATTTTGAAAGAGCCCTTACACTAATAAAAACAAAATATGCAAAAAAAGTAAACACAAAAGAAGATCGTCAAAAAACCTTCGCCGCCTTAATGCGACGCGGATTTGCGGTTGATGATATTAAAAAAGCTCTTGCCCGTTTTGACGATGACTCTTTTGATGAGGAGATTTATTGATGTCGCATAAAATTGGAATGGTATCCCTCGGTTGTCCTAAAAATCAGGTTGATGCCGAAAGAATGTTAGCCGACCTTACAGCCGCCGGTTTTGAAATCACAAACGAGGAAGAAAAGGCCGAGGTTATTATTGTTAATACCTGTGGATTTATTGAATCCGCCAAAGCTGAAGCAATTGAAAATATTATTGAGGTTTCTGCCTTTAAGCAAAACGGAGCCCTCAAATCCCTTATTGTAACAGGGTGTCTTGCCGAGCGTTATAAGGAGCAAATCCTTTCGGAAATTCCTGAGGTAGATTCGGTTGTTACCCTAGGTGCCAATAAAAACATAGTAGATATAGTTCGCAATGCTCTTGACGGAAAAAAGGAACTTTATTCGTCTGAAAAATCCGATCTGCCTCTTACAGGGGAACGCATTTTAACTACTCCGTTTTATACTGCATATTTAAAGGTTGCCGAAGGTTGTAACAATCGTTGCACCTACTGTGCCATTCCCGATATCAGAGGAAAATTTCGCAGTTTACCCATTGAGGACTGCGTTGCCGAAGCCAAAAAACTTGCCGCAAATGGAGTTAAAGAGCTTATTGTAGTAGCCCAAGATACCACTAATTACGGTGCTGATATTTACGGCAAACCCTCCTTGCCAGAACTTTTAAAAGAGCTTATTAAAATCGATGAATTTCATTGGATTCGCACCCTTTACACATACCCCGATAAAATTACCGATGAGCTTTTAGATTTAATGGCAAGTGAGAAGAAACTTGTACCATATCTCGACATTCCAATTCAACACGCAAGTGACAAAATTCTTAAAAGAATGAACCGAAAAGGCAGCTCTGAGGATATTAAATCACTAATTAAAAAAATCAGAGAAAAAATCCCCGAAATCACACTACGCACCTCCCTTATTACAGGATTTCCCGGTGAAACCGAGGAGGATTTCACTACTCTGGCGGAATTTGTAAACGAAATTAAATTCGACCGACTTGGTTGCTTTGCCTACTCCGAGGAGGAAGGAACTCCTGCCGCCGAATTTGAAGATCAAATCGAACCACAGCTAAGGCAGGACAGAAGCGAAAATATTATGAACGACCAACTCACCATTGCTGAAGATAAAAATCAAGAAAAAATAGGAAGTACCGTTGAGGTTTTGGTTGAGGGATATGACTCCTATATAAAATGTTTTTATGGACGTAGTCCCGCAGATGCACCGGATATTGACGGAAAGGTTTTCTTTATGTCCGGTAAAAATCTTGAGGTTGGCTCCTTTGTTAAGGTACTAATTAACGATGTTATAGAATATGACCTTTTAGGCGAAATTACGGAGGAAATAGAATAATGAATTTACCAAACAAACTTACTGTTGCACGTCTTATTATGACCCCCTTCTTTTTAGTTGCACTTTTAATGGACTTTCCTCACCACTATTTAGTGGCTCTTATCCTCTTTTGTGCTGCAAGTCTTACCGACTATATTGATGGAAATATGGCACGAAAATGCAATTTGGTTACCGATTTTGGTAAATTTTTAGATCCCCTTGCTGACAAAATGCTTACTACTGCCGCATTTTTAGGGTTTATTCACCTTAATATTGGTGAAGGCGTAACGTGGATAACATTCATTGTGCTCATAAGAGAGTTTTTAATAACCTCACTTCGCCTGGTTTCGGCAGGCAAAGGCAATGTTATTGCCGCAAATATGTGGGGCAAGCTTAAAACCGTAAGCCAAATGCTTGCAATTATAATAGCAATTGGCGGACGCTACATTCTTTCCTTTGAGGCTTGTGCCTATGCCGCAAACACAGTTGATATTATAACAAATGTTATGCTTTGGATTTCTGCCGCTCTTACCGTAATTTCAGGCGTAATCTACGTAATGCAAAACAAGGATTTTATCGATCCTAAAAAATAATAGTAGACAAACACAATGTTTTTGGGTATAATATTATAAATAGTATAAATGCGTTTAGTGGGATAAGTAATATTTTTATCGCCGCCAGGGAGCAGATCTCATAGACTGAAAGGATCTGTCGGTAGACTAAGTATGAAATGCACCCATCAGCACAAGCGAGGAACGAAACCCTTCCAGTATTCGTTTGCGGTAGGCACCGTTAATGGCCACAAGGGATATTAGCCCTTTAAGTAAAAATCGGAGTGGAACCGAGGTAAATTTTTACCGCCTCCTGTAACGTCATTACGTTATGGGAGGCGTTTTTTAGTTATATGATTATCGAGGTGAAGTATGTTTTTTAGAAAAATCAGAGAAGATATAAAAGCGGTTATGGATAGAGATCCCGCCGCAAGAAACTGGGTTGAAATATTCTTTCTTTATCCCGGTGTAAAGGCTATTCGTATGCACCGCAAAGCCCATTGGTTTTATAAGCATAATATGAAATTTATCGCCCGTGCAATATCTCAAAAAGCAGTAAGAAAAACGGGTATTGAGATTCATCCCGGAGCCACAATAGGCCGTCGTCTTGTTATTGACCACGGTGTAGGGGTTGTAATCGGTGAAACGGCCGAAATAGGTGACGATTGCCTCATCTACCAAGGTGTCACCCTTGGTGGTACAGGTAAAGACGTTGGCAAACGCCACCCTACCATAGGCAACAACGTTATGATAAGCTCGGGTGCAAAGGTTCTTGGCCCCTTTAAGGTTGGGGATAACTCAAGAATTGCATCGGGTGCAATTGTTCTGGAGGAGGTCCCCCCCGATTGTACCGCCGCAGGCGTCCCCGCACGAATAGTACGCCGAAACGGTGCCAAGGTTGCACCTCTTGACCAAGTTCACATTCCCGACCCCGTTGCTGAACAACTTTGCCGACTGGATTGCAGAGTACGTCAACTTGAAAATGCCCTTAATGAGGTAGCACCGGATAAATTAAAACAACTACCACCCCTGGATATTAAATGTCCATCTTGCGATAAATAAACTATTTTTGGAGGAAACAAAATGCAAATATTTAACACCATGACAAGAAGCAAGCAAACCCTTACTCCCGCCGACGGCAAAGAATTTAAAATCTATGCTTGCGGCCCCACCGTTTACAATTTTATACACATTGGAAATGCACGTCCTCTCTGCGTTTTTGACGTTCTCAGACGCTACTTGGAATACCGCGGAAACAAGGTAAACTTTGTTCAAAACTTCACCGATATTGATGATAAACTCATCAAAAAAGCAAACGAGGAGGGTATTACCGTCCCCGAAGTTGCCAAAAGATACATTGAAGAATTTTGGGTAGATGCTAAAGGGCTTAACGTTCGCGAGGCCACCACACATCCCAAAGCAACCGAAAATATTGATGCAATTATTGATATCATAAGCACTCTTGTTGAAAAGGGTTACGCATACCTCGCAGAAGGCGACGTTTATTTCCGTGCTACTAAATTTAATGAATACGGCAAGCTCTCTCACCAACCCTTAGAGGAGCTCTTGGCAGGTGCCAGTGAACGTGTGGATGCTGCAGATTTTAAAGAAAATCCTATGGATTTCTGCCTTTGGAAGGGTGCCAAAGAGGGTGAACCTTATTGGGAATCTCCCTTTGGCAATGGTCGTCCCGGTTGGCATATTGAATGCTCTGCGATGGCGGGCAGATTTTTAGGTAAAACTATTGATATCCACTGCGGCGGTCAGGATTTAATCTTCCCCCACCATGAAAATGAAATTGCACAGTCAGAATGTGCTAACGGTTGCACCTTTGCTAAATTTTGGATGCACAACGGCTACATAAACGTAGATAACCGTAAAATGTCCAAATCCCTTGGCAACTTCTTCACCGTTCGCGAGGTTGCAGAAAAATTCGGCTATGAGCCCATCCGCTATATTATGATTTCTTCTCACTATCGTAGCCCCATTAACTATAGCGTAGATATTTTAAATCAGTCCAAAAACGCACTCGAGCGTCTTTACACCTGTCTTGACAATATGAACTTCGCTCTCAAAAATGCTGCCGAGGGTGGCGAAGCACCTGCATTTTTAGAGACAAGAAAGAATGAGTTTATCAACGCTATGGACGATGACCTCAACACCGCCGACGCATTGGCAGCAATCTTTAACCTCGTTAAGGATATTAACATTATGCTGGGCGAAAATCCCGCTAAGGCTACCATCCAGTCCGCTCTTGATTTATTTAATGAGCTTACCGAGGTTTTGGGTCTTGTTTACGTTAGAAACGAAGAACTTTTAGACGCCGATATCGAAGCATTGATTGAACAACGTACCGAAGCCAGAAAAAACAAAGATTTTGCTACCGCCGACCGTATTCGTGATGAACTTAAAGAAAAAGGCATTATTTTAGAGGATTCTGCCGCAGGTGTAAAATGGCGCAGGGCATAATTACTACCGAAAAAATTTTATCGGGAGAATATGGCGAAAATATTTCGTTAGAGCCCCTTGGAAACGGCACCGAGATATACGTTTCGAAAAATCACACCTTTGGTACCGATGCCGTTTTACTTGCCCACTTTGCCAATCCTAAAAGGAGCGATAAGGCGGTAGACTTGGGTACGGGTTGCGGAATAATCCCCTTTTTATGGCATAGAGATAAAGCGGTGGCTTCTGCAGTTGGGCTTGAAATCTCCCCCGAAGGTGTCGCTCTTGCCAATGCTTCAAAGGTAAAAAATGGCGACCCCGAAAATCTAAGTTTTTTTGAGGGGGATATAAAATCTCCCTTTGAAAATCTCAAAAAAAATTCATATACTCTGGTAACCTGCAACCCTCCGTACAAGGCTGCGGGTGCAGGTATTATAAGCGAAAGTGCCGCCGATAAAAAAGCAAGGCACGAAACGGCTTGCGAATTAAAAGACGTTATTGCCGCGGCGGCAGGTTTGTTGCAATTTGGCGGTAGATTCGTAATATGCCAACGCCCCGAGCGTCTTGGCGAAATTTTTTCGTTAATGACCGAATTTAAATTGGAGCCAAAACGCCTGAGGCTTGTTTGCAAAAGTGAGGGCGATGAGCCTTGGCTTATTCTTGCCGAGGGTCGGCTAGGCGGCGGCAAGGGTATGAGAATTGCCCCTAACCTCAATCTTTATAAAAACGGCGAGCTTACCGATGAAATAAAAAAAATCGAAGGTCCCTATTTGGAAGGCTCGAAAAACAAATAGTGTTATTTGCAATGTTTTTAGTTTCAAATATCACTTGACTTTTTCATTTAAAAAATTTAAAATTAAAATATATATTTTTGGAGGTAACTATTTATGAAAGCATTTATGGATAAAGACTTTATTTTAAACACTAAAACCGCACAGGATCTCTACCACAACGTTGCTGCAAAATTACCTATTATCGACTACCATTGCCACATTGAGGCTAAAGAAATTGCCGAGGATAGAAAATTTGATAACATTGCTCAGGTATGGCTTGGTGGCGACCACTACAAATGGCGTGCAATGCGTATTTGCGGTACCCCCGAGAGATGCATCACCGGTGACGCAACCGACTACGAAAAATGGGTTGCATTTTGCACCGCTGCTCCCAAAATGATTGGTAGCCCCCTTTACCATTGGGCTCACTTGGAGCTTCAGCGCTATTTCGGTATTACCGATACTTTAAGCGAAAAAACCGCAGAAAAAATTTGGAACGAGTGTAACGAACAACTTAAAACTCTCACCGTTCGCAAAATGATTGAAAACTCCAACGTAGAAATCATCTGCACCACTAACGACCCCGTTGAAACTCTTCCCTATCACAAAGAGATTGCCGCAGACGATACCTTTAAAACTAAGGTTTTCCCTGCTTTTCGTCCTGACAAGGCAGTTAATATTGATAAAGCCGGCTTTGCCGATTACATAAACTCATTAGCAGAGGTTTGGGGCAACAAAATTGAGTCCTTTGCCGATGTTAAAGCTGCAATCGTTAGCAGAATTGAGTATTTCGCTACCCTCGGTTGCCGTGCAGCTGACCATGGATTGGATTACGTTCCCTTTAAGATTTTAGATGATGCTGATATTAATGCCGCATTTAAAAAGGCTATGAATGGCGAAGCTCTTACTCAGTGCGAAATCGACGGCTATAAAACTGCTCTCATCGCTTGCTGTGCAGCAGAGTACGCAAAACGCGAGTGGGTTATGGAGCTTCACTATGGTGTTATCCGCAACACCAACTCTGCTATGTTTAAACGTCTTGGCCCCGACACCGGTTACGATGCCGTTGACCAACATCTTGACGCCGCAAATCTTACCTATCTTTTAGATATGCTTATCTCCTCTGATACACTTCCCAGAACCGTTATCTTCCCCATCGACCCCTCCCACAACACCTCAGTTGAAACCATTTGCGGTGCTTTCCAAGCAGAGGGTATCAAGGGCAGAGTTCAGCAGGGTGCCGCTTGGTGGTTTAACGACACCAAAGCAGGTATGGAGGCTCAGCTTAAAGCTTTCTCCGACCTTTCTGTGCTTGGTTGCTTTATTGGTATGCTTACCGATAGCCGTAGTTTCCTCTCCTACACCCGTCACGAATATTTCCGCAGAATTCTCTGCAACTACATTGGTGACTTGGTAGAAAACGGCGAATACCCCGCAGATATGGAGCATTTAGAGGCTATTGTTGCAGATATTTGTTGCAATAACGCACGTGCCTACTTCGGTTGGAACAAATAATGAAGAACGAAAAAATTTTTGTGGGTATGAGCGGTGGAGTAGATAGCTCCGCCGCCGCCACCCTTTTAATGGATATGGGTTACTCCGTTTCGGGCGTAACCCTAAGTCTTTATGATGGGGAAAAATGTGGTTCCTCAAAGGATATTGAGGATGCCGCCGCAGTGTGCCAAAAACTAGGAATAGACCATTTTGTTTTTGATTTTAAAGAGAAATTCGAAAAATCGGTTATTGATAAATTTATAAGCGAGTATCAAATCGGCAACACCCCAAATCCATGTATTGAGTGTAACAAACACATAAAATTTGGTGCAATGCTTGATACCGCCCTGGAAAAAGGGTTTGACAAAATCGCAACGGGTCATTATGCCGAGGTTAAACAATTCGGCGACCGTTATGTTATAACCCGTCCCAAAGACCGTGCTAAGGACCAATCCTACGTTCTTTATTCCCTTAGCCAACACCAACTCGCTCACACCCTTATGCCACTTGGCGCTTTTACCAAGGCTGAGGTGCGTGAACTTGCTGAACAACGAGGGCTCATAACGGCACATAAATCGGATAGTCAGGATATTTGCTTTGTGCCCGACGGAGATTACACCGATTTTATTTCAAAATGGCTTGGTGTAACCTTCCCCGAGGGCGATTACGTTGATATAAACGGCAAGGTAATCGGCAAACACAAGGGTATGATTCGCTACACCATCGGTCAGCGAAAAGGCCTTGGAATGGGATTTGGCAAACCTATTTTTGTACTTGACAAATCACCCAAAGAAAACAAGGTTATTTTGGGCGATGAAGACGGCCTTTTTAAAACTAAGGTCCTTGTAAAGGACGTTAACTTTATGGCTATGGATACCCTTACCTCTCCCCTTAACTGTATGGGTAAGCTCCGCTATCGTCATAATGAGCAGCCTTGCAGAATTACCCCCCTTGACGAAAGGACTCTTTTGGCAGAGTTTGATGAGCCACAACGAGCTCCTACACACGGCCAGGCCGCCGTTTTTTATGATGGCGACACCGTAATCTGTGGTGGAGTGATTGAAAAAGGATGATAAAAAGCGATAAAACCGCAGATGGTTTTATCGCTTTTAAAATATATTTTTATATAATATTCATCCCAATAAATTGTTATTTGAAACGCGTGGCGTTTCATCCAATGACGACATAGTTTGTGCAATTGACTTAGCCTTTACCCCGCGGCCGGAAAGATAGCGGTAAATTGTAGTTTATCGTGCGAATGTTGGTACGTAATTGTAGGGGGCGGCGATTTTCGACGCCCCGTTTTTTCGTGAAAATTAAATTCAATTATTTTATAAAATATGGTATTTATGCGGA
>JAZSJA010000067.1:0-2333 GCA_045534095.1 Acutalibacteraceae bacterium
GTATTACTTGACCGACTTGTTGGGTTTCTGCCGACACTGTGCCTACACTCAAGATGCTAAAGCAACTAAAGGTAAGAATAAATGTCAGCAAAATTGCTAGTGTTTTTTTCATTAAATCTCCTCCAAAAATAATTTTCTATACTAATTGTATCATATAAATTGGCTCTTTGTCAATAGTTTGGGTAAAGAGTTAAAGTAAAAAAGCAAAAATTCCGACCGCCTGCTTTTTTACAGACCATCGGAATTTATATTGATTATTAAATTACAAGGTTGCGGCCATAACGGCTTTGATAGTATGCATACGATTTTCCGCCTCATCGAAAACTATTGACTGCTCACTTTCAAAAACCTCGTCGGTAACCTCCATACAGGTAATACCAAATTTTTCGTGAATTTCTTTACCTGTTGTAGTTTTAAGGTCGTGGAATGCAGGTAGGCAGTGCATAAAGCGACATTGTTCGCCGGCGATATTCATAAGTTTGGTGTTTACCTGATAGGGAGAAAGTTCCTTAATGCGTTCTTCCCAAACCTCGGCAGGCTCGCCCATGGAAACCCAAACGTCGGTATAAATAACGCTGGCTCCCTTTACCGCCTCTTCAGGATTTTCTATAAACTCTAAAACTGCACCAGTTTCCTTTGCGATTTCATTACAAGTATTTACAAGTTCGCTATCGGGGAAATATTTTTTGGGTGCACAAGCAACAAAATGCATACCCATTTTTGCACATCCAACCATAAGGGAATTGCCCATATTATAACGGGCATCGCCCATATAGACAAGTTTAATACCTTCTAATGAGCCAAAATGCTCCTTAATGGTTAAGAAATCAGCGAGGATTTGGGTGGGGTGAAATTCGTTGGTAAGACCATTCCAAACCGGAACTCCTGCATATTTAGCAAGTTCTTCCACGATTTCCTGACCAAAACCACGATATTCAATACCATCAAACATTCTGCCAAGAACTCTGGCGGTATCGGCAATGCTTTCCTTTTTACCGATTTGAGAGCCTTGGGGATCGAGATACACGGGATGCATACCTAAATCGGCACCTGCAACCTCAAAGGCACAGCGGGTACGGGTGCTTGTTTTTTCAAACACAAGAGCAATATTTTTACCCTCACAAAGTCTGTGGGGAATACCTGCTTTTTTCTTCGCCTTGAGTTCGGCGGCAAAATCTATAAGTTCACCTATTTCGGCAGGGGTGAAATCCAAAAGTTTTAAAAAGCTTTTACCTTTTAAGTTCATAAAAATTTCTCCTTGAATTTATTATTACAGACAGGATATTATAATTTCTATCGCTTCTTTTAAATCTTCCATAGAAATGTTAAGGGGTGGGAGTAAGCGGACTTTATCCTTAGCCGTAAGGCAAAGCACACCTTTTTCCATTGCCGATTTCACAACCTCGACGGCGGGTTTTACGGTTTTAATGCCAATCATAAGACCTTTTCCGCTAATTGACTCAACACCCTCTAAATCTTTAAAGGAATTGAATACAAACTCGCTTTTTGCAGTTACTTCGGCTAAAAATTCGTCTGTGAGGCGTTTTACAACGCTGACTGCGGCAGCGGCACAAATAGGATTACCACCATAGGTTGAGCCGTGGTCACCAAAGCCTAAAACGTTTTCTACCTTTTCTGAAAGGAGAGCAGCACCAATAGGAAGTCCACCGCCAAGACCTTTTGCGGTGGAAACAACGTCGGGACTAATAGCAAAATGCATATAAGCGTACATTTTACCCGTTCTGCCGTTGCCTGTTTGCACTTCGTCCACCATTACAAGGAAGTTGTATTCTTTTGAAAGTTTTTCGATTTCCTTTACAAAATCCGCTTCAAGAGGAATAACGCCACCTTCACCCTGAACACACTCTATCATAACTGCGGCAATATTGTTTTCCTTAACAGTTTTTCTAAGGGCTTGAATATCATTTGCGGGGGTGTGGATGAATCCATCGGTAAGAGGATTGAAAAGTTCGTGATAATGGTCTTGACCCGTTGCGGCAAGAGTTGTGATGGTTCTGCCGTGGAAACTGTTTTGAAGTGTTACTATTTTATAGCAATCTGCACCTTTATTATCAGCCGCCCATTTTCTGGCAACCTTTATGGCGCACTCATTTGCCTCAGCACCCGAATTACCAAAAAACACCTTTTTCATACCTGTTTTTTTGCATAAAAGCTCGGCAAGTTCGGCACAAGGCTCGGTATAATAAAGGTTTGAGGTATGCTGAAGTTTATCAAGCTGATTTATAACGGCTTCTTTCCAAACCTCATCGGCAGTACCAAAAGCGTTAACGCCAATACCCGAACCCATATCGATATATTTTTTGCCATTTGTA
>JAZSJA010000132.1:0-12505 GCA_045534095.1 Acutalibacteraceae bacterium
CGTTGCTGATATTAGCCAAATAAAAGATAACGATTGGCACAAAATCACCATAACCTTTACCGCAACTTCAGATGATTTATATTTTGCAACACGCATTTGGTGCGGTTTTTATCTCTGGTTGGATGATATTACTTTAACAGAGGTTGACATATATTATGAAACTGCAACTAACTATCAGTGCTACGTTCCAAATAATACTTTGGGTGGTACTGCAGGGGGATCTGCTCCCACAGCGGATACTACCGAAGCACATACCTCAGGTGATTCATCAATTAAATTTACATATATGCACGGTAAAGTTGCCGCATTTAAGCTTAATAACGTAGAAGTTGGTAAAAACTATAAACTTAGTCTTTGGTTTAAAGGCACAGCCGACGCTACCATTCGTCCCTCTTCACCTTCTTATGATATTATGTCTCCCGGTATTTATTCTGCAGGTACTGTTGTAGGTGCTAACGGTGCTCTTAGCAATGCAATTAGTAGCGTTGCTGATATTAGTCAAATAAAAGATAACGATTGGCACAAAATCACCATAACCTTTACCGCAACTTCAGATGATTTATATTTTGCAACACGTATTTGGTGCGGTTATAATTTATGGTTGGATGATATAACCTTAACACAAATCGAAAAAGAATACGATTACAAGGTTTATGATTATGAAAATGGATTCTTTAACGCGTCCTTCCCAAGTTCAAGCATTGTAAGTAACGCTAGTGCGAATATTGTTTCTGAGGAAACTGAAAATCCCATTTCGGGCAATTCTTCCTACAAATATCTTTGGGGTGCTACCGGTGTGCAATGGGCGTTTTTAACCCCCAAAACTGCTGAAAATCAACTTATTAAGGGTGCTTCTTATCGTGTATCCGGTAAATATTCAGTTCATCAAGTTAATCCCGCTGTTATATCATTAACTTTCGGCGCTGCTGAAGCCCTTTACAAAACACATTTGGCAGACTATTCAACCGCTAAGGTTTCGCTTTATGAAAATACCTATACCTCCGGTCAGGTTTATACCTTTAGCGGAAAAATAACCACTGTTGATGCAGGTTATCCTGCAATGCACACCTACACCAATGGTGATTACACAACCGACTATATATTGTTTGACGATATTGTTTACTCTCAAATTATAGATTCTGTTTTAGCAACTTCCGCTGATTCTGCAATGGGTTCTGCAACTGTAGCAAATAAAGCAGGTTACGAAGATTTTGCTAAAAATGAAACCGCAGTATTTACTGCAACCGCCAATAAGGGACATTATTTTGTTGGTTGGTATAACAAAAATGGTGAGCTTATTTCTAATTCACAAAATTACGAAACAGTAGTTAATACAGATATTGAGTTAATTGCAAAATTTGCAGAGTTTGAGAATTTTGTTGAAATTTCATTTAATACCAATGGCGGTAGCGAAATTCCTTCTATAAGTGACGGTGCAGGTGCAAAAATCTCTATGCCAACTAATCCTACCAAAGAGGGATTTGTATTTGCAGGTTGGTATACTGATGCTGACTTAACAAATCGTTTTACTGAGGCAACTTTCCCTGCTGTGAACACTACACTTTATGCAAAATGGATTATTGGTTCTTATCAAGATTTTGAGAATTATAAAGGCACTCCCACAGGCGCATTTACTGTTATGACAGATGGCGAAAACGCTTATGCAGGTGATGGATACGTTAAATATTCCTCTACTGCTGCTAATGGCGATAGCCGTGTTATGATTTCTCAAAATTCCAATGAAGCCGTTAAATCTTTCGCATCTCCCGGAGAACAATTAACAGTTTCCTTTAAATATAAACTTGTTTCCGGTTCGGCAAACTTCCATATGAATTCTACTACTCAGACTACAAACTGTTGGGCAGTTAAGGTATCACCAAATAATTCCAACGTTTATTTAAATTCTTATAAGTATAAGAAGGTTGAAATTAATAAGGTTTCAGACGAGTGGCAGGAGTTAACAACAACCTTCACCTTGAATGATGAAACCTATATGGCTGAATATGGTGCAACTTTAGACGATTTCCTTTATTCATTTATGTTCTTTGCTTCTACAGAAGCTTCAGAATTCTACATTGATGACGTTATGATTTATAAAACTGTAAACATTCCCGTTAATTATTCTACCGAAGCAATTCGTTTAGAGTCTACAGACAAAAACAAACCTTTAAGTGCTGTTATGTTTGGTGATTCGGTAAGCTTCAAAGCCTTAATGGATTCTGGTGTTACCGCTACAATCACTTATGGTGATAAAGTTCTTACCCCTGAAAACGGCGTTTACACAATTGACAAAGTAAATTCAACTGATGAATTAAATGTTGTTGCTAGTGGTGTCAGTGCCGCCCAAAACCATGCTCCCGGTGTTGGACTTGGTGGTGAAGACCTTACCAAATATGATTCTAACGTTTATATGAATAAAGTTTGGGAAGGCGATACTGTTTATCACGAGGCAGTAATGTTTGTTAACTCTTCTGATGGTACTGTTCAAACAACCAAAAAATTACTTTATCCTATTGATGATATTATCTCCGTTCGTAATGATGACCTTAACGTTTGGTACGTTAAAGGTGTTGACTTCAAGGTAGAAGACGGCAAATTGGTATGGTTGCCCGGTGGAAAATGTCCCATTTGGACCAAACCTCTTGTTGTTCCTCAAAACACCGAGGATGACTATAAAGATCCTGCTCTTTCAACAGGCGGAAGCACCGATGCAGCAGGTTTCTACACAACAGATGATACTAATGGCTTGTATCTTATTTATGATGGTTATCATGAGGATGCAACTGTTTACGTAACATACAAACATTCCTCTACATGGAATGATTTGGGCGAAAGCGGTTACACACCTAAATCACCTAAAAATCAATCTTACGATATGCAAAAATTCTACAACAAACTTGCAACAAACAACGATATAAACGTTTTGGTTTATGGTGATTCTGTTGCAACAGGTTGTGCTTCTACAGGTGCTAACGTTAATTACGATTTATTTGGTTCCGACGGTAGTGTAATGGCACGTTCAAACGGAAGCGGAATTAAAGCACCTACCTTCTTTGAACAGGCAACAAATGAACTAGTTAAAAAGTATGGCAATAACAACAAGGTTAACTATTACAACATAGCTCTTGGCGGTATGGGTTCGGCATGGGGCGTTGAAAACTTAACTACCCGTGTAGGTTATATGAATGCTTATTATAACGAAACAATAATCCCCGATATTATTTACGTTAAATTTGCGGCTAATGACGTTAGAGTTGCACCTGAAACTTACAAAAACAATATGTCAGGAATTGTTGCTCAGTTTAAGGAAATGTATCCTGACGCTACAATAGTTTTAGTTTCTGGTAAAATCAATAACGAAAAGACCTATATCTATGGTGATTATCATAATAACGTTCTTGAACATGAAGAGATTTTAGCAGAAATCGCTGATGCTAACGTTAATTGTGTTGTTGCAAAAACTACTTCTGTTTGGGCTAATATAAATCAGTCTAAGGATTATGAAGATTATATTTCCAACAATATCAATCACGCAAACGATTTCTGGGCAATGGTAACCGCACAAATTATTGTTGACTCCATAGCAAAAGATATGAGTGTTAACGGAATAACAACTATGTATAACAGTGCAGCAGCACTTCGCAGTGCCGAAAATAGTTCTACCGGTAAAAACGGTATCAGAGTTTACAATGAGATTAAACGTGACTGGATCGAGAGCGCAGACATAGTTGAATTTGGTTCTATTGCAATATTTAGTGAAAACCTTACAGATGAACTCACCTTACAGTCTAACGGAGTTAAAAAAGGTGTAGCTTATAAGAAGGGCGAACTTGCAGGTATTATTTGGGACAGCACAGATGGAGCATTTGTTTTCACTTCATACCTTACAGGCATAATCTCTTATGATAAGGATATTGTTTTAAGAAGTTATGCTGTTGATGCTGAGGGAAACGTTTACTACGGCGCTGAGTGTGTTGTTTCGGTATTTGCTGTTGCAAATGCAATGGATAACGGAAATACTGCTGATGGTAGCGCACCTTCCGAGGTTGATGTTATTTCCTTTGCTCAGTTTGTAACTGAAGAAAATAAACAAAGTTATTTAGAGTGGTGTTCAGCCAACGATAAAAACAAGGGTGAACTTTTCGACAATTTGTATAGTTAAACTGAATAGATATTCACAAAATAAACTTATCACAAGATAGGTAACATAAAGGGAGGCGTATCCTTTGTGGATCGTCTCCCTTTAGTAAAATTACGACAAATATATCTATAAAATTACATTTAATAAACTTATTTAGGACAGTTTTTTAGTTTTTACGTTACTAGTTATGGTGCAATCGTAAAAATGTTTCGAGTATTAGCACAGAAAAAGTCTTTAACAATATTATTTTAATCAATTGAAAATTAGGAAAAATATGCGTGTTTTAGCGTGGCTTCATTATTATATATCGATTTTAAATTAAGGAAGTGTAAATGTGATAAAATGTTTTAGTAATAAAAACTATTTCAAAAAAATTTTTATAGCTATCAGTGTCATAATCGCATTAGTATTATCTTTATTTACCCCTTTTTGCGAGTTTTCATTTAGCGCAAAAGCTGTTGATTTGCCGGTTTATAATCCTGAATACGGAAGTTATATTCGAACAACTAATGATAGCGGAAATATAGTTTTAACCGCAGTTCCCAAAGAGGAATGTGGGTTTAGAGGTTGGTTTAATAAAAAAGGGGAAGAGGTTTCGTTGGAGGATAAAATCACCCTGCCTTTCGGTGCTACAGCTAACGATTATATTCCTGTTTTTTACAGCTTTAATTTAGCTATAAATAGTTCCTTTGAAGAATATGCAAATGGCACTAACCTAAAAAGCGGTGTTACCGATGAAGAAATTTGGGAAGGAACTTGCAATCAAGAAATTGATGGCGGTAGTGATTGGACATCGGCAACTGTTACCTCCGAACGTGCCAGAACGGGCAAAAACTCCCTTAAAGCCTTTTCACAATTTAACACAACCTATCACACCTTTTACGGCTTAGAGAAAAATGTTCAGTATACTGTTAGTTTTTGGTATAATCTTGATTCAAATGCCGAAAATTATTTAAACTTTGTAAGCGTTATTGGAGATGGTACAAAAATCTCTGCTACTGCCAATTCTAATAATGGTGAGTATTTAGCACACAAAACTTTAAGTGTATCAGACGGCTCCACTGCCGATGGCGAATGGAAAAAGGCATCCGTAACATTTTATTCCGGAGATAATACAGATGTAATACTTGCTATTTTATATCATTCTAAAAATAGCGATGGCTCAGCGGCAGGTGCACATATTTATATCGATGATGTGGCGTTGGTAAAGGACGTTACCGCCGCCCCCGAATATATAAATGAAGATTTTGCAAAATCTGCTGCAAACTGGAAGACTATGGACGTGCGTTGCGTAACCACAGAGCACTCTTCCCAGCGGATAAAAGTTAATTCCATCGTGCCACTTTTAGGTCATCTTCAGTCACCTGTTATAAGAGTAAAAAAAGGTGCGGAGTATACCTTTAGCTTTAAGCTTGATTTAAGTGAAATAACCGACCTTTACGTACCAAAAGCCAAACTTGAAAATTATTCCGATTACGTAATTCTTACCGACGAAAGTCTTGTTTCGGAAGATAATCCCAACGGTTACGTTTGGGACACGGACGCTAGCGGAAACAAAAAACCTAATTGGATTAGCTTTTATTTTGGTACCGAATATTTAAAACATAATTCTTATTATACTTCAACTTCCTCCAGTACCTTTACTTGGAAAGTCGTTGATGCCAACGGCAAGTCATATACACCTTCAAGTGGCGACTTTGGCAAGAGCACCTTATCAAGCAACGGATTAGACGTTAGCAAATCGGTAACTGTATCTGCTACTTTTACCGCAAAAACAACAGACGACATTTACCTTAACGTGCGTCTTAACGGTTTAGGTACATATTATTTGGATGATGTTGTAATAACTGAAAAAAATTCTAATATCGATTTAAACGACATTATAAAAACCAATGCCTTGAAATCTAAAGGAACTGCTATCAGAACAGTAGGCAAACAAGGTATGCGCCAAAAAACCACCATAGATAAATCGCTTCTTACAACCAATAACCCCTATGGCGCTCGAGTAATAGAATATGGTACAGTTGCTATTAAAAGCGAGTTTTTAAATGGTTCCGAACTTACGATAGATGGTATTTATGATTATGGTGAGCTTGCCTATGGACCCAAAACGGGTGTCGCCTATTCTTTTTCAAACAAAACCGATTTGGTTTTTGGTGAAGAACAAACAACCCTAGATTTTACAGGCGTTTTAATCAACATACCGCAACAAAATTGGAACACTTATTATACTGCAAGAGCGTATGTAAAATATCTTTTAGAGGATGGAACAGAAGGCATAGTTTATGGTGATGCCGCACAAATAGCCGTCTATCCCATAGCAAAAATGGCTTATACTGCAAGAAAATCTAATGGGGATTTTGCCGAATCAACCTCAGTTAGAAATTATTTGTATAACAATATTATAAGCGAGTTTACCGATAAAATTGTAACCGTAAATAATGCATCAAAACCTATTTGGGATAATTTCCAGGGCATTAGCTCAACAGTTTATCACGGCACCGCATTTTTCCATGATAGTCACGGTAGAACCTACACCGAAAAAGAAGCGGCTATGGAAATGGATCGCTTGGTAGATTCAGGTATTAATAACGTTCGTACTAGACTTGCCTCTCAGTGGATGTGGAAAGATGGTACGGGCTGGGATTGGAATTCCGATAAAATGACTGCTTTTTATAAGTGGGCAAAAATGTTGCAGGATAGAGATATTTCTATAACGCTTAATGCAAGTTGGGATATAAGCGATTTTGTACTCTATTATAGCTCAAAAGGACATTCCTCAATTGCAGAAGTCAACTACTTGCACGGATACAATAACAGCAACCAAAAAACTGCGAATATTTACGGTGAAGATTCAAATGCATCTAGCATTGAATCAATAGGTCGAACAATAGGCTTAAATCTCACTAATGATGAATATTCTCATTATTCTGTTGCCGCCGCTCGATATGGCGAATGGATTAAACAAGGTCTTAATGCATTAAAGGCTAATGGCGTTAATAATGTAGAATATATTTTGCCCTTCACCGAATCGGGATACGTTAAAGAAGGCGATGCAACCTATTGTTACGATGAGTGGATTTTGATGTCACTTGGACTTAATAATGCACTGGAAAAATCAGGAATCAGAAAAAATTATAAGATTGTAGGCCCCTCTCAATCCCTTTATAAAAATCAAAACAGAAAATCACTTTTAGAGTATGTTTATGAAAAAATCGGGGGCACCCAATACGAAAGTTTTATAGACATTAATTCATCTCATTCATACACCAAACCCAATACACCTTTAGGATATGATGATACTGTTTATGAACCCTATGCATCATATGATATGGCAGAAGAAAACTTTGAATATTATAATGATATTTTAACAAATCTCGGTCAAAGAGATAAAGAATTCTGGGGTGATGAATTCTTTGCATACGCAGGGGACGTTAAGAGTTGGGACGGAGTTGGTATGCAAGCGGTTCAGTTTGCCGCAGGCTTTACAGCAGGTGCCAATAATGGCGTAAACCGCTTTATAACTTGGCAGATGTTTGATACCTTGTGGGATTCCAGCGCCGCTTATGGTACCGCTGATATAGATAGAGCTACCGAGTTTATTGGTGGTGTACACGCAGTTGGTTCCTGCCCATCATTTGTGTTTGCAGATGGTTTTAATTGTCCTAATGGAGAAGAATGTGATTGTCACAATTATTATGCCTACTCTTCTTATACTCCACGTACAACCTATTACGGCATTAACCTAATAGGTAAATATATGAATAGTAAAAACGCATTAGTTTATAGCACAAATGTAACAAGCGATATCGCCCAAACGGACGATGGACTTTATGTAACTGCTATTAAGAAGGATGATGGAAACACAGTAATATTAGTTGTAAATACAGAAAATAATCCTGTTAATGTGAACGTTCAGCTTGAAAAGAATACCGATATTCTATATAAACGTTATACTTATGAACCCAAGTTTGTTGTTCCTACGGCTGATGCAACTTCAATTCCAAGCGATAAAGAATTTATGGTATACGGATTGAATGAATTTAATGACGTAATTCCTGCACGTTCATTTAGTATATACGTTTCCGCTTCAAGCGGATTTGTAGGTGGAGATAGTGAAATCCCCTTTTAATTAAACCAATCCAAGAGTAAAGAATATACAAATCGATTATGTCTAACCTTATGGATGTCTCCTCCCAAATGCATCCAAAAAGGTTTGTATCTCCCTATTGGAAACGGCTAAGTCCTAAAAATACTTAGCCGTTTCTGTTTATTTATGTTATCAGTTTGATTGTTTGTAAGTCAAATTCACCGTTATAAAAGCAATCTAACACTTGATGAAAGAGCGAATATTCTTCACTTGCTAGTGCAAATAAAGTCATAGACGATTGCAACTTCATCTCATCTATTTCACCCATACGCTATGTGTTTTACTGTTCCTCATAGATTCTCCTTTTTACATTAAAGTCTTTTTTTATTATGAAAAAAGAAAATATTTTTCCTTTTTTATAATCAAATCTTCTTTTTTGAGGTTGAAATCTTCTTTTTTGGTGTGTTTTTAAGGAAATACTATGTAGCAGAACGACCTCGTTCGTCCTCAAAATTACAAAATTTTTCGACCTCTCCGGCGCGGGGCATAGGAAGAAGGTCATAATAATATTTTTACATTATTTATATATACATAGGCGGTCAGCTTTACGGTCTATGTAGTATTAGGGCTTAAGGTAGTAAAAAAGCTAGTGTTTATAAGGCTTTAGGACTAGTTGGGGTATAGCGTAGGAAGTTAGATTTAATATATATAGATATAAAAAAACACTCTGCGGCGAGCAGAGTGTTTTAATTGTTTTATTGTGTTTTGTTTAGTTATAAGTCTTATAGATATGAGAGCGAAAGTTTTTGTTCTTTTCGTTCAGTTCTATATTGTCTTATAACAATAACTGAGATTAGTCGGCTACGTAAGGAAGTAAAGCAACCTGACGAGCTCTCTTAATAGCAGTGGTGAGTGCTCTCTGATGCTTTGCGCAAGTACCGGTTACACGGCGGGGGAGAATCTTAGCTCTCTCAGATACGAACTTGCGAAGACGTGCTACGTCCTTATAATCGATAACCTCAACGCGATCAACGCAGAAGTGACAAACCTTCTTGCGGCTCTTTCTGCGTGCGGGTCTTTCGTTCTTTTCCATTGCAGAAGTCATTCCTTTCTGAATATTAGGTAGATTGTGATGGGACCCTAATTAGAAGGGTAAATCCTCATCAACTTCATCGATAGATGTGAAATCGCCTGCACCTGCATTTGAATAACTGGCGGGAGTAGCGGCTGCTACGGGAGCGGCATCACCCTCACGTCTTGCAAAGTCAGCAAACTGAACGTCGTCAGCAACTACTTCAAAGGCATAGCGGTTGTTACCGTCTTTATCCTGGTATCTGCGGGTCTGGATAGAACCGCGGATGGCGATCATTTGACCTTTTTTAAAGTATTTGGAAACAAATTCAGCACTTGAACGCCAAGTAACGATATTGATAAAATCAGACTGACGCTCTTCACCGGATTTGAAACGGCGTTCAACAGCTATGGAAAAACTGCACACGCTAATTCCATTGGCGGTTGTTTTTAATTCAGGGTCAGCAGTAAGTCTGCCGGATAAAACAACAACGTTAAGCATAAATTTTGCTCCTTTCTTACTTTCTGATGGTCATTACGCGAAGAACACCTTCGGTGATCTTAGCTACACGCTCAAGCTCGGTGGGGAAATCAGGAGCGGATTCAAAGGTATAAATAGCGTAGTAGCCTTCGGGCTCATCATCAATTAAATAAGCCAAGCGACGTTTACCCCATTCGTCAACACCTTCAACCGTACCGTTAGCCTCGATTAAAGCCTTGAACTTTTCTACCATTGCTGCAATGGCGGCTTCGTCTTTATTCTGAACAGAATAAATCAAAACTGCTTCGTACTTGTTGGTCATTTTGTTGCACCTCCTTTTGGACTTGTGGCCCCATTCCTTTGAATGAAGCAAGGAGCTATTATTTTAATAGCCTTGTTATTATATCAGTAAAGCTAAAAAAAGTCAAGAAAAAAAGAGTAAAATTCATTTAATAAAACCAAGATTTATAACATATACTGTCTTAGTGAGAGTAAAAGACACGTCTTTGTGTTAAACTGCACAAAAAAACAGGGTTAAATTGCACATAAATAACTCTTGACAAAAACGTTTATTATCATTATAATAGATGTATTATGTTCATTAGATTAAGTCGGATGTTTTCCGGCTTTCTGTTTTGTTTGAACAAATTGAAAGGAAATAAATAATTATGGCTAAAATTTACAAGTTCACCGAGGAAGGCCTTAAAAAACTTCAAGACGAGTTGGAAAATTTAAAAACCAACGGCAGAAAAGATATTGCCGAGCGTATTAAGGTAGCTCGTGGTTATGGCGATCTTTCTGAAAACAGCGAATACGATGACGCTAAAAACGAGCAGGCTAAAGTCGAGGCTCGCATTGTAGAGCTTGAGGCTATGCTTAAAAATTATGAAATCATTTCTGAAGATGACATCGCCCTTGATAAGGTGGCGGTTGGCGTTAAGGTAAAGGTTTTCGATTCCGATATGGAAGAAGAATTCACATACTCAATTGTAGGCTCTGCCGAGGCAGACCCCATGAACGATAAAATCTCTGATGAATCTCCCGTTGGTAAAGCTCTTATAGGTCATTCCGTTGACGATGAGGTTGAGGTTGATTTAGCAGGGGATAAGGTAGTATTAAAAATACTCGCAATTGAAAAACAGTAGCCAAAGCGTTTAAACTGGATTTGGCTTTGGGCAGGCAATTCCTGCCCGTTTTTTATAAAATAGAAAGGATGTTAAATTATGTCTGAACAGGTACAAAATCCCGCAGAGGAAGTAACCGCTGAACAATTAAGTGAAATTTTACAGGTTCGCCGCGATAAGTTGGCAGACCTTCAGGCAAACGGTAAGGATCCCTTTAAAATTACCAAATATAACGTAGATGCCGATTCTGAGAATATCAAAGCAAATTTTGATGATTTTGCAGAAAAAAACGTTAGCATTGCAGGCCGTATGATTGCCCGCCGCATTATGGGTAAGGCAAGCTTCTGCACCATTCAGGATGCAACCGGTAAAATACAAATTTACGTTCGCCGTGATGATGTTGGCGAGGAAGAATATGCCGCATTTAAAAAGTATGATATAGGTGATATTTTAGGCTTTGAGGGCTTTGTGTTTAAAACCAAAACCGAGGAGATTTCTGTCCACGCACAAAAATTAACCCTCCTCAGCAAGTCGCTTTTACCCCTCCCTGAGAAATTCCACGGCCTAAAGGATACCGATACCCGTTACCGTCAGCGTTACGTAGATTTAATTGTAAATCCTGAGGTTAAGCGTAACTTTATCATTCGCTCTCAGTTCATTAAATTTATGCGTAAATATTTGGACGATAGAAAGTATATCGAGGTTGAAACCCCCGTACTTAACACCATCGCAGGTGGTGCAGCAGCACGTCCTTTCATCACCCATCACAATACCTTGGATTTGGATATGTTTATGCGTATCGCAACCGAGCTTCCCTTAAAGCGTTTGATCGTAGGCGGTATGGATAGAGTTTATGAAATCGGCCGTATCTTCCGCAACGAGGGTATGGATACTAAGCATAACCCCGAGTTCACGACCGTTGAACTTTATGAAGCTTATGCCGATTTCCACGATATGATGGATATTGCCGAGGGTATTATCTCCGGTGCCGCTAAAGAGATTTTAGGCACCTATGAGGTAGAGTGGCTTGGCGAGAAAATTGACCTTACTCCCGGTTGGCGCCGTATGACTATGGTTGAGGCCGTTAAAGAGTATCTTGGTATTGATTTTGATGCAATTACCGACGATGCCGAAGCAGTTGCAGCAGCCGCAGAAAAGGGCGTTGAGCTTGCAGAAACTGCCGATAAAACTTGGGGTAACGCACTTTACGCTTGCTTCGACCAGCGAGTAGAAGAAAAACTCATTCAGCCCACATTTATTACAATGTACCCAGTAGAGGTTTCCCCTCTTACCAAGGCATCCCCTGAGGATCCCAGACTTACCGAGCGTTTTGAGCTTTTTGTATGCCACAGCGAGCTTGCTAACGCATATTCCGAGCTTAATGACCCCATCGACCAACGTGCCCGCTTTATGAAACAGTTAGAGCTCCGTGACCGTGGCGATGATGAAACCGAAATGCTCGATGAAGACTTCCTCACCGCCCTTGAGTATGGTATGCCCCCAACAGGCGGTATGGGTATCGGTATTGACAGAGCAGTTATGCTCCTCACAGGCGCCGATTCCATCAGAGAGGTAATCCTCTTCCCCACAATGAAGCC
>JAZSJA010000045.1:0-12522 GCA_045534095.1 Acutalibacteraceae bacterium
TTTTAAAACGTTATAAAATTTAAATTAAGCTTTATCGTTGCAGCCAAGAACGTCTTTAATCTTGTGCTCAACCATACCCTTAATAGCTGAACGGGCATCGCCAAGATATTGTCTGGGGTCAAAATGATCAGGGCACTCAGCAAGGTGCTTACGAACAGCGCCTGTCATAGCAAGACGAAGGTCAGAGTCGATGTTGATTTTGCAAACTGCCATGGTAGCTGCTTTGCGAAGCATATCCTCAGGAATACCAATAGCATCAGGCATTTTACCGCCGTAGGTGTTTACCATCTCAACAAACTCGGGAACAACAGAAGATGCACCGTGTAATACGATGGGGAAGCCGGGGAGACGCTTGCTAACCTCTTCAAGAATATCAAAGCGAAGCTGTGGGTTCTGGCCGGGCTTGAATTTATATGCACCGTGGCTGGTACCAATAGCAATAGCAAGTGAATCAACGCCTGTGCGGGTTACAAAATCTTCAACCTGATCAGGATCGGTGAAAGAAGCATCCTCAGCAGAAACGTTAACGTCATCCTCAATACCTGCAAGCTGACCGAGCTCGCCCTCAACGGTAACACCGTGAGCGTGTGCGTACTCAACAACCTTCTTGGTAAGAGCAACGTTATCTTCATAATCAAGGTGAGAACCGTCAATCATAACGGAGGTGAAACCACCGTCGATACAGCTTTTGCAAAGCTCAAAGGAATCACCATGGTCAAGGTGAAGAGCAATTGGAAGACCGGTTTCTTCAACTGCAGCCTCAACAAGCTTTACAAGTTAGGTGTGCTTAGCGTACTTACGTGCACCTGCAGAAACTTGAAGAATCATAGGTGCGTTAAGTGCTTTACCAGCTTCGGTGATACCTTGAATGATTTCCATATTGTTCACGTTGAAAGCACCGATTGCGTAACCGCCCTCATAAGCTTTCTTGAACATTTCTTTTGTGTTTACTAATGGCATATTTGTCACACTCCAAATATAAAAAATTTACCTTCTTATTATACTATATATTTTTGTAAAAATAAAGACTTATTTTTAATTTTTAAAATTTTTATATTTTATTTAAATTTTCAGTTGCAAATTGATATACTTTTAACAAACAAAAGGTTATTTTTCTTCAGAAAAGGTGATTTTTTCAGTTCTTGCATAGTGAAAAATATATTGTTGAACAATGCCTGCACAATCCTCAAGTCCATTTGGAAGCTTGTTATCAAATAACGCTGCCATTGCACGTTTCATCCAAACGTCCATAGGAAACGCGTTATGAAAGCCCAAACCAAATAAAAGGGTGCAATCGGCAACCTTTGGGCCAACTCCCGTAATAGTCATTAAAATATTTCTCGCTTCATCAATGGGGAGGGTGTGTAATTTATATAAATCAATTTCGCTCGAGCATTTTTTTGCAGCACTTAGTATGTATTTTGCTCTAAAACCCGAACGCAGGGGGGCCAAATCCTCTACTGTTAGGCCCGCCAGCCTTTCGGCAGAGGGAAAAGTATATCCCCCCTCAATTTTCTCGCCGAAATTTTCGCACAAACGGTCAATAATCCCCTTGATTCTTGGTATATTATTATTCTGTGAGATTATAAAGGAGCAAAGTGCCTCCCAGGGATCTTGTTTTAAAAGCCTGATTCCGCCACAATTTTTGGTTATTTGTTTTAATATTTCGGTTTTGCGTGCCCTTTCAAGAATTTCGTTATAATCACGTTCAAAATCGAAATATTTTTTCCAAATATTATTGTATTCATCTTCAGTAGTGTTATAAAATATTATATTATTATTTTCTTGCTTGATTTTCAGGTATTTACCCATAGCTACTCCCTCAAATGAATCATCATCATTGGCAATCCAGCGAAAAGCCTGACCACAGTCCAAGGTTAGTGCTAAATCAAAGGGAGAAATATTTTTTATTATTAAATCTTTACTCATAAAAACTCCAAAAGTATTTTTTTCTAGTATACCATACGAGCATTTTAAAGTCAAAAATAAATTGTTTTGAATGTTTATTTTATATTGAATTTTTATTTTTAATTTGGTAAAATATTTGTGTAATAATTTTTTTGAAAATAGGTGATTTTATGCGTGAAGATATTTGCACTATACCCGTCAGCGACGTTTTTGAGGAAAATGACGGCTGTCCAATTTGCCGTATGTATGATATGCTGCAAACCAGGGCGGTGGATTACATTACAGGAGCAGCTATGATGGAGCCTGACGTTAGAACGGTTACTAATAAAAAAGGTTTTTGCGGCACCCATCTTTATAAAATGGTAAAGGAAAAAAGCGGTCTATCCCTTGCACTAATGCTTCAAACTCATATAGAAAATTTAGGAGATGATATTTTCAAAAGCGGTGATAAAGACGGCAAAAAGGTTGCTGATCGCCTTAACAGTTGTTTCCTCTGTGAGAAAATTAACTGGGGGATGGAGCGAATGGTTGAAACCATTTACATAACCTATGAGAATGATAAAGATTTCAGAGAAATGTTTGATAATCAGCCTACGTTTTGTTTACCTCATTACAGCTTGTTATTGTCGGGTGTAAAAAAATCTCGCCTTAAAAAATATAGTAGTGAATTTAGAAAATCTCTAAAAAATATTACTAAAAATCAGTTGGATGAGTTGAACAATGATTTGCTTCATTTTTGCAGTATGTTTGATTATCGTAATCGTGATGGAGATTGGGGTAACTCTAAAACCGCAATTTCAAGAACTTTAAGCTTTAGAAATGGTTATGAGCAGGAAAAATAATATAAAGGATTATAAACTCTGCCATCAGAAAGGAATAAAATGAAAAAATATATAATTACTTTAGTCAGTTTAATATTGTTGGTATTACTTGCTTTTTCTGCCACTGCGGAAACTTTCACACCAACCTTTGGCATAGACGTATCTGTTTTTCAGGGAAATATAGATTGGGGTAAGGTAGCGAATACAAATAATGAATTTGCAATTTTACGAATAGGCTATAATGATAAACAAGACGCCCAGTTTTTAAATAATTACAATAACGCTAAAGCGGCGGGAATTCCGGTTGGTGCATATATGTATAGTTACGCCGTAACCGAAGAAGCGGCAATTGATGAGGCCAACATTGTTTTGGAACGTATAAAAGGTATGCAATTTGAATATCCTATCTATTTGGATATTGAGGATAAAAAGTTGTTAAAGGAAGAGTATGCACTTACCAAAGAACAACGCACAAAAAACGCCCTTGCATTTGTAAGAACAATGCAAGAAAACGGATATTACGTTGGTGTATATGCAAATCTGGATTGGTTTACCAATTATTTGGATGTTGAGGCAATTCAAGCAGAATGCGAAACGTGGATAGCCCATTATAATGAAAGCTTTGATTATAGTAACACTCCTTATGGTATGTGGCAATATACTGATAAAGGAGTTGTAGATGGCATAACCGAGAACGTTGTTGACCTTAATATTTGTTACAAGGATTATCCCACGATTATTAAAAATGGCGGTTATAACGGATTCAAAAATCCAAATGAAGATTATTGGTTAGAGCCTACGGGAATAAAAGGTGATATCAATGCCGATAACGAATGTGATTTATATGATTTAGTTTTATTGGCACGATACGTTGCCGAATGGGATGAACTTTATTATGTAAAAGAAGAGCTTAACGTTGATGAGGATAATCAAGGTTTAGTTGATTTAAATGACGTTACGCGTTTAGCTCAAATCAATGCAGGTTGGCAAACCTAAATTAAATAAATTTTCAAAATCACTCTTTGTATTATTTTGCTTTATTTGGAAATAATAAGTAAAAATAATATATGGGGTGATTTTTTTGGTAACAATTAAATCTGTAAAAGGACTTCAGGTTTTAGATTCGCGTGGCAATCCTACCGTTTGTGCACAGGTGGTATTATCGGACGGTAGTGCAGGAGTTGGAATTGCACCGTCCGGAGCCTCAACAGGTGCTTATGAGGCTTGTGAGCTACGAGATGGTGACAAAACTCGCTATGGCGGAAAAGGAGTTTTAAACGTCGTTGATAATATAAACAATATTATCTCCAAAAAATTATGTGAGTTAACACATCCAACTCAAAATATAGTAGATGATTGTATGATAAAACTTGATGGAACTGAAAATAAATCGGCATTAGGAGCTAATGCTATTCTATCAGTATCTATTGCTTTTGCTAGGGCAATGGCAGAATCTCATAAACTACCTCTTTATAAATATTTGGGTGGTATTGGGAAAAAACAGTTGCCAATACCTATGATGAATATTTTAAACGGAGGTGCTCACGCATCAAACAACGTTGATATTCAGGAATTTATGATTTTACCTAAAGGTGAAAATTTTGCAGAATCAGTACGAATCGGAAGCGAGGTTTATCATAAACTAGGCAAAATTTTATCGGATAAGGGGCTGAGATGCGGCGTAGGTGACGAGGGAGGTTTTGCACCTAACATTAAATCTGATAGAGAAGCCTTGGAGCTAATTTGTGAAGCAATAGTAGCGTCGGGGTATGGATTTGAAAAGGTTGCTTTGGCACTTGATATTGCATCTAGCGAATGGTATCGAGATGGCAAATACTATATGCCTAAACGCGGTGTATATCTTTCTTCGGGAGAACTTATTGAAAATATAAAAGAGCTTTGCGAGGATTTCCCTATTGTTTCGGTAGAAGACCCCTTATCTGAGGATGATTGGGAAGGTTGGTGCGATATTACCAAAGAGCTGGGCGACAAGATACAACTGGTAGGCGACGATTTGTTTGTTACAAATTCTAAAAGATTAAAATATGGTATTAAAAAGGGAGCGGCAAATGCGATTTTAATCAAACCAAATCAAATAGGCACTGTGAGCGAAACTATTGAGGTAATTGATTTGGCACGCAAATTCGGGTATAAGATTGTTATTTCTCACCGCTCAGGGGAAAGCGAGGATACTTTTATCTCTGACCTATCAATTGCAGTAAATGCGGGTATGATAAAAAGTGGCGCTCCTTGCCGAACCGATCGTACAGCGAAATACAATAGGTTATTGGCAATTGAAGATGTTTTACAGTAATTTGTAATAAACTATCTTCAAAAAGTTATTAGACATACTCTCCAAATAATAAAATATAATAAACAACAAATAATATTTTTAAAGGAGTATGTAATATGATTATCAGAACAGTAAAATTAAAAAAACTACTATTTTATCTTGGGGCTACTTTTTTGTTTGGCGTTATTGGTGCCTTGTTGGGTGGCGGAACATCGCAAATTTACAAAAGTATAAACAAGCCACCCTTTTCGCCGCCCGGAATAGTTTTTCCTATCGTTTGGAGTATATTGTATTTGTTTATGGGAATAAGTGCATATTTTCTTAGTAACGAGCGAAAGACCGAGATATCAAATCTATTGAAAATATATTGGCTTCAATTGGTATTAAACGCATTGTGGCCTTTAGTTTTTTGGAGAATGGAAGCCTTTTGGTTTGCAGCAATTATTATTGTGGCACTTATTGTGATGGTGTCGACGATAATTTTAGGAACTAATAAAATAAATAAAATGAGTGCCCTTTTATTAGTACCATATATCCTTTGGCTTTTGTTTGCACTGTATTTAAATATTGGAATTGCAGTTTTAAATTAACAGTTTAATAATAGAAAATCGGCTATCCTACAGTTAAAAGTAAGATAGCCGATTTTTTACATCAAAGGTATCAGCAACATTTGGGGATTTGAAATCGTTTCTTCAGTCAAGTGATTTATCTTTAAAAATTCACTTCTTTTAGCAGAAAAAGTTTTTGCTATTTGCCAAACATCTTCGCCTTTGTCTGCAAAGTATGCAATAATTGAAGCTTTATTGTCTAAAGTTGAGTTTTCGTCTATATCCAATCTGGTGATTACCGAGTAGGTATTTGTATCGAAGATAGCGGCGTTTATAACAAGCTCAAGTTTGATTTCGGGCTCGTTGAAATTTGAAGCCGAATAACTACAATCTGCTATTATTACCTCAGGATAACATTTAGGAACGTTTACGTCAGTTTCAATTTTAATTGGATATTCAAAGTCAATTGATTTTTCAAAAACATTCGGAATGCCATCGGTATCAACGTACATTATATATGCTAATATATTACCTGTAAGTACAATGATATTAGTATCATGTCTTGTACTAATATTTCCGCATTTACACCAAACGTCTAAAATTTCGCTGACATTTCCATCAGGAATGGAGAAAGTTTTTTTACACAAAAAACTTTCACTTATTTGTTTTATTAGTTTTTGAAAACTTACTTTGTTACTTTGAGGGGAGACGGTACAATTGGTTGAATATAAATCGTAAATAACCGGTATATCGTTACTGCATCTTGCTAAAACTTTAAGTTCCAGTTTGCAAATGAGCATAAATTTTCTTCCTTGATTTTCATTAGAATTGCGGGCGGATATATTTAGACCACAAATTTCCGACGTCGCAGTACATTCACAAAATTCGTTAATGCCGGATATATCTACAATTTGATTAAAGGGTATATTTTCTGTGTATTTATAGTATTCGTTCCCCTCGGTACAGTATAAAACATTTACCCTTAAATTACCCTTAACGATTGTTTTGTCAGCAACAATTTTGCACTCTGTAATTCGCGAAACTGCATTTGTGCGAATTATTCTGTGAGCAGCAGGTGCGTTTTGTGATAAATTTAACTCTTCATCAATAATAAAAGTTTTTTGTGTAATACCAAGGGGAATTGTGGCAAACGCTTCGCCTTTTAATTGTTCAAAATCATCGCAATCTATATCAGAAATCACTTCATTTTTTTCTATTAGTGTTACGCAAGCCTCAAGCTTTAATGTACCTCTAATGCTTATTTTTCTTTCGGTAACGGCACGGCATGAATGCATAACAGCAGATATTTTTATCTCTCCGCAACCATTTTCAAGACTTTTTTCAGATTCAAAGCTTTTTTTGAATGGTACAGTTTGCTCGATGGAGAAAATCTCTCCTTCTTGACTACAGTAAATTACCTTTATTATAACCTCGCCCTCTACCGAAAAAGTATTAGAATTTATATGTTTTTCTGTAGTATATGGGATGATTTCACAGCTTAGAATTTTTTTAATATTGTTTTCGTAATCTGAGAGACTAAAGTCTGCATCCAGTGGTATTTCTGAAATTTGCTCTAAATAAATTTGCTCGGTTGATACGTCAGAATTTGTGATTTTAAAATCCATTTTCATCGCTCCTTATAATAATTCCTTGCTATAATATTATTCATTGAAAGGTTATATTATGCAAAAAATCATTTTAAAACAAATTATCAAAATCTTTTAAAGGTCTGAGTCTGTAGTTGCTTTTAAAAAGTTGAATTTTATTTTTCCTCGTTTATAAAGATCATTAACAACGATTAAAGTGATAGGAAAAATAAATAAACCAATAATTCCTAACAATTTAAGTCCACAGAACATAGCGAGCAATGTCAGCAGTGGATGAAGTCCAACTTGATTACCGATTATTTTAGGTTCTGCAAAATTGCGAATGATGGTAATTGCGATATACATACAAATTAAACCAATAGCTTTCCATATTGAATCTGTAAAAAGCGACACAACAGACCAAGGAATTAAGACGGCACCCGTTCCCAAAATGGGGAGAATATCAACTACGCATATTATTGCTGCAAGTAAAATTGCGTTTTTTTGATTTAGAAGCAATAATCCAATAGATAATTCCATAAAGGTTAAAAGCATTAGTAAAGCATAACCTTTTAGCATTTTAAAAATATTTTTAAAAAAAGTGTTTTTTATTTCGGCAAGCAAAGTCCATATTTTAAAAGGAGTTTTGTTTTTTACTAAAAAAATTATTTTGTCATACTCATACGCAATATAACAACTTGCCACAACGGTTACAATAATGCTGATTAAATATGATGGTATTACAGCAATGAAATCCAAAATTTTATTAGATAGAGAAATTCCAAAAGAGGTAGCGGAGTCTGTAAGTTTGGAGGGGAGTGAGGCTATATAATCACTGGCGGCCTGAGGTAGACCTTTTAAGAAATTTTTGAAAGTTGAGTTAATATTATCGGCTATTTCTAAAAAATCAGGTATTATTGAAGGTAATAGGTCAACTATGCCGCTAAGCCAGTGATAAATCAAGTAAATCAGAAGTAGTAATCCAAAAACAATCAACAAGTAACTTGTGATAACAAAAAATATAGTAAGTGGTGCTTTGGGTATTTTAAACTTTTGGCTGAGTGCTTTCACCGGTTTTTGCACCAATAAGCTAACAAATATTCCAATTACAAAAGGCAGAAGATATAAGGATAAAAATCTAAGTGTAAAATAAACAATTGATATAATTACCGAATAAAATGCTATATCGATTAAAAATTTACGTTTTGTATCGGTTGTCAAGATGGTATCAGTCCTTAAAAATGTAGTGTATAATAACATTATAATCCTTTAAAAAGCCTTATATTCAAAGGTTTTTTACTGTTTTTTGTGAAATTGCACAATATTTAATAAAAAAAGATTTATTTTTTTCGAAAACTACTGTTGATTTGTTGCAAAAAATATGGTATAGTTTACATTGTTAAAAAACATCTGTATTTGGGTGGTGGACATAAATTGGATGCGGATATGCTACTGGTAAAGGCAGACGTGCTACCTGAGGTTTTTGAAAAAGTAGTTATGGCAAAACAACTTTTAAATTGTAAAAAAGCCAAAAGTGCTACCGAAGCCTCAAAGATGTGCGGTATTTCCAGAAGTGCTTTTTATAAATATCGTGATTCGGTATTTTCTTATAAGGAAATGTTCAATGGAAATATCATAAATTTATCTGCTGTTTTGGAGGATAAAGCAGGAGTTCTTTCTCTTTTTATTTCGGTTTTGCACGAGATGAATGCTAATATTCTAACAATCAATCAAGGTATGCCGTCAGGTGGAGTAGCACAAGTTACAGTATCATACCGTTGTGAAAAAAATGATAATAATATCGCAAAAGTGTTAGAACGACTTTCGCAAATTGACGGAATTATAACCATAGAACAAGTTCTGGGCGGAGTATAGGTTTGGAGGATAAAAAATGCAAGCAGTTAATATAGCAGTTATGGGTCACGGAGTAGTCGGCTCTGGTGTTGTAGAGGTATTACTTTCTCACGAAAAAAATATTTCAGTTAAAGCAAAAAGTAATATTAATGTTAAATACGTTCTTGATTTAAGAGATTTCCCCGGTCTTGATTACAGTGACCGTTTTATTAAAGATTTTAATTTGATTTTAAATGACGACAGTATAAAGATTGTTGTTGAGGTTATGGGTGGACTTCACCCTGCGTACGAATACGTAAAGGCCTGTCTTGAAGCCGGCAAGAGCGTATGTACATCTAATAAGGAACTTGTTGCCGCTTATGGTGCAGAACTTCTTAAAATAGCTAGTGATAAAAACGTAAACTTCCTTTTTGAAGCAAGTGTAGGTGGCGGTATACCTGTTCTTCGCCCAATAGCCCAATGCCTTACCGCTAATGATTTATATGAGGTATTCGGTATTTTAAACGGCACAACTAATTTTATTTTAACCAAAATGATAAGAGAAAATATGTCGTTCGAGGATGCTTTGGCTTTGGCTCAACAGTTAGGATATGCTGAGCGTAATCCATCTGCCGACGTTGATGGTCACGACGCTTGTCGTAAAATTTGTATTTTAGCATCACTTTGCTTCGGAAAACATGTTTATCCAGAGCAGGTTCGTACCGAAGGCATTACAAAAATCACCCTTGCCGACGTTGAATATGCTGATATTGCAGGATATGTTATTAAATTGATTGGCCATTCTAAGCTTTTAGATGACGGAAAAATAACTGCAGATGTTTACCCCGCCTTAGTTCCTAAAAACAATCAGCTCGCAGGCGTAGATGACGTGTTTAACGCCGTTATGGTTCGTGGCGATGCAGTAGGAGACGTTCTTTTCTACGGTAGAGGAGCAGGTAAACTTCCTACAGCTAGTGCTGTTGTTGCTGACGTTATTGATTGTGTTAAACATCTTCAAGCCAGAAAATATCTCTCTTGGGATGAAGGTGTTAGCGACTACGTCGTTCCCTCTGAGACTGTAAAAACAAGACTTTACGTTCGTGCTATGGTCGATGACGTTATTGATGCAAAAGCACATCTTTTTGGTGCTATTGACGAAGCCGAGTGCATTGTGGGTGCTGAGGATAATGGCGAAATTGCTTTCATCACACCTGTTGGTATTGAATCTGAACTTAAAGAAAAAATCGCATCAATTAAACAACTTAAAAATATTTCTATTCTACATGTACTTGATTAGAGGTGGGAACTTTGGTTAAGATAACTGTTCCTGCAACAAGTGCTAATTTAGGTTCAGGCTTTGATAGCCTGGGCTTAGCACTTACAATGTATAACACAATTTATTTAGAAGAATATGATGGTATTGATATTAAATCTTTGGATGATATCCTTATACCAACTGATGAAAGCAATCTTGTATATTCATCTGCAAAAAGAATTTATGAAATAATTGATAAACCTTTTAAAGGCTTGAAAATTCGTCAAAAAAATGATATTCCAATGGCTAGGGGACTTGGTAGTTCATCTGCTTGCTTGGTAGGTGGGCTTGTTGGCGCCAATGAACTGCTTGGAAATCCGCTCACAAAAGAGGAACTTATAAATCTTTCTGCTGCCATTGAGGGGCACCCCGATAATACAACTCCCGCAATTTTAGGCGGACTTGTAACCTGTGCTATCGATCATGGAAGAGTTTATTCTGTTAGTGTTCCGGTGGATGGACATACTAAGTTTATTGCGCTAATACCACCCGAAACCTTAAAAACTTCTCACGCTCGTTCGGTTTTACCTCAAACGGTGTCTAGAGAAAATTCAGTATTCAATCTTTCACGTGCTGCTCTTATGACAGCCTCTTTGTTTTCAGGAAGTTTGGAAAATTTAAAAATTGCCACCGATGATATGCTTCATCAACCCTTTAGAATGGGCTTGATTAAAGGCGCGGACACAGCTTTTCGTGTTGCTTATGAGGTAGGAGCCTATGGTGTGTATATTAGTGGTGCAGGTTCAACCATAATGGCAATTATCGACGATAAGGATGATACCTTTGTTGAAAGGGTTGGGTTGGAACTGAAGAAAAATGGTATTTTTAATTGGACTGTAGTGGAGCTTCGTACCGCTTCTTCCGGTGCGGTTGCAAAAACAGTTCAAAGTATGGAGGAATAAATTTTATGTCACTTATTGTTAAGAAGTTCGGCGGCAGCTCAGTTGCCAATGCCGAAAGAGTAAACAATGTTGCTCGTATTGTTACTGATGATTACAAAAAAGGCAACAATGTTGTGGTTGTTGTTTCCGCACAGGGCGATACAACAGATGACCTTATTGAAAAAGCTAAGGAGATAAACCCTGCTGCATCCAAAAGAGAAATGGATATGCTTTTATCAGCAGGCGAACAGATTTCCATTTCTTTGCTTGCTATGGCTATTGAAAAACTCGGTTTCCCCGTTGTATCCCTTTTGGGTTGGCAGGCTGGTTTCCAAACCGATTCCAATTACACCGTTGCAAGAATCAAAAGAATTGAGTCTGAGCGTTTAAGAACTGAACTTGATCGTCGTAACATAGTTATTGTTGCAGGCTTCCAAGGCCTTAATAAATACGACGATATCACCACTTTGGGTCGTGGTGGTTCTGATACAAGCGCTGTTGCTATTGCAGCTTCATTAAAGGCGGATCTTTGCCAAATCTATACCGATGTTGACGGTGTTTATACCGCCGATCCTCGTAAAGTTAAAACCGCAATTAAAATGGATGAAATCACCTATGAAGAAATGCTTGAACTTGCAACCTTAGGTGCACAGGTTCTTAACAACCGTTCTGTAGAGATGGCTAAAAAATATAACGTAGAGTTAGAGGTTCGTTCCAGCTTAGAACCTCAAAAACCCGGTACAATCGTAAAGGAGACAGTAAAAATGGAAAAAATGTTAATTCGTGGCGTAGCTTGTGATAAAAATGTATCTCGTATTTCAATAGTTGGTCTTAGCGACCATCCCGGTACCGCTTTCAAGGTGTTCAACGCTCTTGCTCAGGCTAAAATCAACGTAGATATTATTCTTCAGTCAGTGGGTCGTGACGGCACTAAAGATATTACCTTTACCGTATCACAAGATCAATGCAGAGATGCTGTTGCTGCTGTTGAAAAACTTGAGGATTCACTAAAATATAGTAAGATTACACACGACGAAACTGTTGCAAAGGTTTCTATTGTTGGTACAGGTATGGAAACACATCCCGGCGTTGCTTCTAAAATGTTTGAGGCTCTTTATGATGCTGGTATAAATATCCAAATGATCTCTACCAGCGAAATTAAAATTTCCGTTTTGATTGATGTAAACGAAGCAGATCGTGCTGTTACAGCCGTTCACGATGCATTTATCAACTAATAATTAGTAATATAAAACAGATAATTCTAATTTGTATTAGAATTATCTGTTTTTTTGTTGACTTTAAATCAAAATAAGTTTAAAATAAAATTATAAAGTGTA
>JAZSJA010000004.1:0-6199 GCA_045534095.1 Acutalibacteraceae bacterium
TCGGGGAGAGAAGTGCGTGCAATATCTTTAAGATAAAGAACAGGCCCTTGCCTACCGTAAAGCTTGTTGTATTCAACTTTAAGTTCGGCAGTTATCATAGCCCAATCTCGACTGTTAAATTGAGCAACCGTTTTTTCATCACCCAAAAGCAAAAATCCCGCAAAGGTAATATCGTCCACACAACAGGTCATAATGTGACGTCCAATAACAAGTTGGGTGGCACTAAGCTCCTTGTTTTTCGCAACAACGCACTTGAATTTAACGGTTTTTCCGTCGTAGAAATCTAAATTTTCTGAAATATCGCGGTAAAAATATGCGTAATCTTTGTCCTCTACCTTAACAAGGTCGGCGTCACGATCAAAGGGTAGGGGATCTTCAATTTCATCATATTCGACGTCACCGTTTGGGAATTCGTATGCAATGTCAGCGCGTGTGTTCACGCCTCTAACGATTTTGTGAAGCTCCATTTTATCGATTTTGCGGTCGTATCGGTTAAAAACCACCAACTCACAATTTTGAAGCTTATCTACAACTAAATTACGCATATTATTGTTGTAGCCGATTATTGTGTTTGCATCGGCAAACATAAATTCTTGTGCAATAACCCATTTTTCGGGCAGAGCGTTTATAAGTGAACCAAGACTCCACATACCGTTGTACTCAACAAGTACGCGTTTAGCAGAGTGTTTTTTAAGAAGATTTTTAAGTAGAGATGGAGTTAAATCCTCTTCATTTTCTACAACCTCAATATAAACTCGGTCGGATGCGAATTTTTTAGCATTATATTCCTCTAACCCCTCTTCGCAAAGAAGAATAAGGGTCTTTTCACCTGTGTTAAAGCGGGCATCCTCCATTGTTTCCTGAATGAATTTGGTTTTTCCCGCCTCTAAAAATCCCGTAAAAAGATAAACAGGTATCTGCATAAATTAGTCCTCCAATGAAAATAGTGCGTCCAAAGCCTCTTCGTTGATATCAGCACCGATGACGCAAATTCGACCAATAACGGCGGCAGCCCCTGTTCTGATATCGGACTGACCGGGTACGTAGTCAAAGTAAATCCAATCATTTTCGCTTTTTACATAGCCCTTTGCACGAAGCACCGAGCCATACTCACCCTCATCAAAGGCGGCAAGAATTGCTTCAAGATGTGCCTTGGTAAAGGTTTCGGCGGTTTCTTTTCCCCAACTTGTAAAAACTTCGTCGGCGTGGTGATGGTGACAACCACAACTGCATTCTTCACCATGCTCGTGATGGTGATGCTCGTGATGATGCTCCTCATCGTGATGATGATGTTCGTGACAACCGCAAGTACACTCTTCATCGTGATCGTGGTGATGGTGATGCTCGTGATGATGCTCCTCATCGTGATGGTGATGTTCGTGATGATGTTCGTGATGATGCTCACTTTCAAGCTCAGCCATCAAAGAATCGATGCTTTCACTCTGCTCCATTGCAGATAAAATATCACTGCCCGAAAGTTGGCTGATAGGTGTGGTAATAATGGTAGCCTTTTCGTTTTTAGAGCGGATAAGCTCGGTTGCGGCGGCAATTTTTGCATCATCTGCAAGGTCGGCACGGCTAAGCACAATGCAGTCGGCATGCTCAATTTGATTACCGAAAAATTCGCCAAAATTCTTCATATACATTTTGCACTTAACGGCATCTACAACGGCGGTGGCACTGTTTAAAATAACATCGTCGCTAAGCACACCGCTTACGGCTTTTATAACGTCGCTAAGCTTACCAACGCCCGATGGCTCAATTAAAATTCTGTCGGGGTTAAACCTGGTTAAAACTTCCTTTAAAGAGGTGTCAAAATCACCTACAAGACTGCAACAAATACAGCCCGAGTTCATTTCTCTAATCTCAATCCCGGCTTCCTTTAAAAATCCGCCATCAATGCCTATTTCACCAAATTCATTTTCAATAAGCACAAGATTTTCACCCGCATAGGCTTCCTTAATAAGTTTTTTAATAAGTGTAGTTTTTCCGGCACCTAAAAATCCCGAAAAAATATCAATTTTAGTCATTTTAATATCCTCTTTTCTAAAAGAAACTATAAAAATATTATACTCCTATTTTAATTCCTTTTCAACCCGTTTTTTTGTTTTTATTTTTGGCAGATTTCCAAAATCCTGCATAAAAAATCACACCCATAAGGGGGAAGAGTGCACCTAAAATCATACCAAGCTTCATACCGAACTGATTTCCCGTAAGGCCTAAGTTTGTTGCAATTTCAGTAAGCTTTGGTGAGCTTTCTGCAAAGTCGGTTATAATGCCAACAAGCTGCGGTGCAACCGAAGCACCCAAATCGCCACCGGCCGCCATCATAGCGTAGATAAAAACTCCGCCGGCGGGGAAACGGTCGGCAACAACAATTAAATTGCCCGGCCATAGCATAGAAGTGAAAAAGCCGGTGAAACCGCAGGCCATAAGACCTAAAATGGGGTTGGAAGTAACCGCTGCCGTAAGGTAGCAAAATACCGCTCCAATACCACCAAGAGTTAAAACTCTGCCAATGTTTTTTCCTATTTTAGAGTAAAGAGTTCTGCCCAAACCAAGGGTAAGTCCGAATAACGCAACTCCAAAAATATCTCCCCATACTTTGGGTATTCCAAGAGCTTGTTCTAAATATCCGGAGCTCCACTGCGACATCGTTACCTCAGCCGCGCCGCCAAAGAATATGGCCAGTACAGATGCCCAAAGCATTTTGTTTTTGAAAAGAGAGCTTATTTTATCGGTAGTTCCTTCATTTTTAAGTTCAGGTATGTCAGACCCCAAAAATAAATATGTTGAAAAAGCGGGTAAAAGGCAAAAAACAAGGGCTAATAGGGGCCAAGTTTTTTCGCCAAACAAGTAAAGAAAAATTGTGCTGAAAATTATTACTCCCACAACACCCCAAGCATACATGGAGTGAAGCTTGCTCATCTCTCGATCGGGGTCTTTGGAGGGCAGAGCCGCAACAATAGGACTGCATAATACCTCGCCAAGACCGGCCGCACACGAGAAAATAATAGTACCTATGCTAAGTCCTATATATTCAGAGTTTGGGAAAATATATGGGGATGATGCAAAAATAACAAGCCCTATAATCGTAATTACAGGCATTAGCTTTACAACCTTAGGAATATTGAATTTGTGTGAAAAAAAGGAGAATATTAGGTCGATTGATAGTTGAGTAACAAAATTTATAAGAACTAAAAGTCCTAAAAGAGTGTAGGATATTCCGTAAAGTCTGTTAAAGGTTAAAAACAAAACGGGCGGAAGATTGCCTATAACCGCCATTGCGACACTTGATGAGTAACAGGCACATTTAAGCCTTTTTGTGTTTGAATTTATCATTTTTAGTATTACCGCCTTTTAAATCAAAACAATTTATCCATTTTTATAGGTGCTGCAATTTGGGTTATGTAATCGCCACTGTTTTTTCCTCGGTTGGGTGGGCCTTCTAAGAAAATTGAACGGAAGGGGCCCGTAACTTCAACTCCGTTTTTTGCAATATATTCCATTAAAGCTTTAATGGCAAACTTGTTTTCTTCATATGGACCGCGGTGGTATATGCAAAGTGCAGGGGTTTCGGCAAATTCCATACGCTCTTCTCCAAAGAAATCCTCTGCAATAGGTATGCAACACATAATATCTAAGCTTTCAGTAGAGTTTGACATTCTCATAGTAAACATTCTGCTAAGCATTGACATTTTGCCGGTTCTTGCGGCGGCTATGTAGGTGTCTCTGAGCTTATTTGTCGCATCTGCAATGTCTTCACAATTGTATCGTCTGCAATAGCAAACCTGCCTTGGAAGAGCGGTTTTGTGTACCGTAAAATCTCCTCGTTTGGCAGAGCGAACCTGAAGCATTTGAATGTTTCGGTCTAAGGATGCCCTAAGATCCATAAGTCTTTTTAAATGGGAGTCGATATTTTCGGTATCATAGTAGTATTCCTCAACCTCTTTAAGGGTTAAACCAAGTTGCTGAAGGGAACGTATTGAACGTATTTGGGTCATATTGTCTGCCGAGTAATAACGGTATCCGCTATTCTTGTCCTTAACGGCGGGAGTTAAAATTCCCAGTTCCTCATAAACTAAAAGAGCTTTTCGGGTGACACCTAAAATTTTTGTTACTTCGCCAATTTGAAACAAATTTTCATCGTGTTTTTTCATAAAAGATACCTCGGATTTTTAAAAATCAACTTGCACCCACGGGTGCGAGTTATACTATACTATAATTTTTTAAAATTTTCAAGAGAAAAATAAAAAAAGGCATAAAACTTATTGACTCGTACCTTGGGGTACAACATATAATAAAATTATCATAATAGATTGTTTTTTGCAAGAGAAATCAAAACGTTTTCGTCGTGGTATATACACGTTTTGTGTCAGCAAAAATATTTTCTATGAGTGAATGTTATAAAAAATATATGGAGGTAATGAAATGAGCAAAAAAATCGCAATTTATGTGCTTGCTTTGGTGTTGATTATGGCATCATCATTTGCAATCACAGGATGCAACGGCAAAGATGTTCCGACATCCACAACAATAAAAAACGGATTGTCAGCTTATGAATTGGCAGTTGAGCAAGGTTATAAGGGAACTGTTCAAGAGTGGCTAGAATCTCTCAACGGCAAATCAGCTTACGAGATTGCTGTTGAAAACGGATATTCCGGCACTGAAGCCGAATGGGGAACAGCGCTTAAAGCCGTATCTGAAAATACAGCAAGTATAAAAAATGCTGAGTTCAATTATAAAGGAGAGTTGGTGTTAACACTCTCTGACGATACTGTGCTTAATCTCGGCGCGGCCGTAGGTGCTGATGGTAAAGATGGCACTAACGGTAAAGATGGTGCTGATGGTAAAAATGGCACTAATGGTAAAGATGGTGCTGACGGTAAAGATGGTATCAATGGTAAAGATGGAGTAGGCATTTCAAACGCAACCATCAATAAAGATGGCGAGTTTGTTATCACCTATTCTGACGGCAAGGTTGTAAATTTAGACAAGCTTGTTGGCATTAACGGTAAAGATGGTGTTGGAATAAGCAATTCCACTATTAACGCAAACGGCGAACTTGTAATTACTTATACCAATGGTCAAACAGCTAATCTAGGTGCTGTTATTGGTGCTAAGGGTGAAAAAGGTGAAAAGGGTGAAACCGGAGCCCAAGGCGAAAAAGGTGACAAGGGTGACAAGGGTGAAACCGGAGCCCAAGGCGAAAAAGGTGACAAGGGCGACAAGGGCGAAACCGGAGCCCAAGGCGAAAAAGGCGACAAGGGTGACAAAGGCGAAACCGGAGCCCAAGGTGAAAAAGGTGACAAGGGTGACAAAGGCGATAAAGGTGACGCCGGTAAGGACGGCATCGATGCCATCACCAATACTGAAATCAATGAAAATGGTGAACTTATTCTTACCTTCTCTGATAATAGTACAAGCAATCTCGGTGTAGTTGTTGGTAGCAATGGTACAAATGGCGAAAATGGTATCGGCGTTGAAAGTGCAACCATTAACTCTAACGGCGAACTTGTTCTTACATATACAAATAGCCAAATTTCTGTTGTTGGAACAGTAATTGGTGCAAAAGGTGACAAGGGTGAAACCGGTGACAAGGGCGACAAAGGTGATAAAGGTGACGCCGGCGAAAACGGTATCAGCGTTGTAAAATCTGAAATAAATGCAAGCGGCGAATTGGTTGTTACCTATTCTAATGGAAATATAGACAATCTTGGCGTTGTTATTGGTGCTAAAGGCGATAAAGGTGACACCGGTGCTCAAGGCGAAAAGGGTGACCAAGGCGAAAAGGGTGACCAGGGTGTTGGAATTGAAAATATTGCTATTAGCAGTACAAATAATCTTGTTATAACCCTTACAAACGGCACAAATCTTGATCTTGGTTGCATCAAGGGTGCCGATGGTGAAAAAGGCGACCAAGGCGATAAGGGTGCTGATGGTGTAAGCATTACAGGTGCCCAAATTAACAACCTTGGCGAGCTTGTTATTACCTTCTCTGATGAAACCGAAGAAAATCTTGGCGTGATCGTTGGAACTGACGGTGACCAAGGTGAAAAAGGTGACAAGGGTGACAAAGGCGACAAGGGTGACCAGGGCGAAAAAGGTGATAAAGGTGACGCCGGTAATGACGGTCGTGGTATTGAAAAGACCGAAATAAATGCTAACGGTGAGCTTGTTATCACATATACAGATAACA
>JAZSJA010000102.1:0-4303 GCA_045534095.1 Acutalibacteraceae bacterium
GTTATAAATGATATATTCAAAGCTCCGTTTTCGGCATTTACTTTTTGTACTATATCAGAGCAATTTCCAATATACTCACCATTATTGAATTCAGGGGCTGTTAAAGTAGAATTAACAATATAAACGTCTGTAAGACCTTCAATATCAAAATTACAAGTCAGTTCATACTTGGTATTATTTTTAAGACCCGTAAAAGTGGTGTATACCGAATTATTCGCAGCGTTTACTTTTACTGTATGCAAAGAAAGATTATTCTTTACCGTACCACCGGTAGTAAACCAGCTGCCATCTGCAATTTTATTTCCTGCAATTTCCCAATCGTTATGGGTTTTACCAATCTTTACAGAAAAATTATTTAAAGTAACTGTAAAAGAAGTTGCTCCATCAGGCTTACTGCATTCAAACACTAACAAATACGTTGTATCTACACTATTGGTAGTAAATTTAATAGTAGTTGTGGTAGCGGTGTTACACTCTCCATTTGAAAATTTGATTGTTCCGGCTTTATTCAAAACGCCACTACTATAAACACTTTCCCCGGGCACAACATAAGCAGGATTAGCAAATAAATAGTTATTGCCCGCACTATGATTAAAGGAAATGGTATAATCTGTATTTACTTTTAAATTTTCAACAGCAACAGATATTTTTTGATATTGTGCGCCTGTGATTTTAACAGTACCATTTGATTTTGTTACAACACCGCTTGCCCCTTGCGTTACTGCCCAATTTCCTTTGTTAGCAAGAGTATTACCCAAAACTATTTCTTCAGGCACCTCACTAAGCACAAAATTACTAAATGAAGCTTTTGAAATATTGCCTACCTTAATCGCTAAATATATATAATCATTTATTGCAGTAAAACTTGTGCTTGCGGTTCCTGCGCTAAAGGTACTGCAATTACTACTGTTAATTCTGGTCTGTCCATTTTCACCATATAATATATGATTTTTAAAATATGCAGTATCATCCAAAACAATTGTAGCATGCTCTATTCCGGATGTGGGAATTGTAAAACTTAAATTATAGGTTTTACCCGGAACAAAGCCTGTTATTTTTGCAAAAGCAGAGCGATAAGGAAAATTTGAATTGTTTATTGTAACACTTCCGTTTGAACCGGTTGCATAACCCCAAGATGCACCGTCCATAGTGGTGCCATCAGATAACTTCCATGTTACACCATCAGTAAAACTTGCAGCAGTTACACCCTCTGCGACTGCTGTAGAAATTGGTATAATAATTATCGAACCAATCATTAGGGTTAATGTTAATATAATTGAAATTACTCTTCTCATACTAAAAACTCCTCTCGAAATGATCAATATATACCTTTAATGCTTTTTATTACTTCATCATTTTAATAAATGTATCCATATCACTTGCCGAAACACCAATACTTAAAAGATAATTGTAAATTTGTTCTGATAAGGTATTGCCCTCAGCAGTTTTCACAATATCCAAATAAGTGGATATTGCAGAATCCGTACGACTGCTACCGATTGCACCAAAGTTGGAGAAAAGAAAATCTCTATAAAGCTGTTCCTCACTTGCACCTAAAAGACCGTTTAAAAAGAACGCCATCATACCAGTGCGATCAGTACCTATAGCACAGTGGAAAATGATTGGATAGTTGTTTTCATCACCTAAAACCTCAAAAAATGCTTTGATTGATTCAACATTGTTTGAAATTGTGGTAGAACCCGAATACACCATATAACAAGGTGCATAATTTATTTTTTCTCCAAAAGTATTCTGTGCTTCGGATTTTTGTCTCAAATCGATTTCAGTTTTAATTCCCAAGTCATCAAAAATAGTACATATTCCTTCTTCTGTAGTATTATTAAGGTGTCCTGTACGGAAAATAAGTCCTTGATTTGTACGCTTACCATCAATCATTAAACCGCCCAAATCGCGTGCGTTGGTAACACCGCCAATATCTACATTTCTAGGAGATGAACCGGATGTTGAAAACTTTGCAGTTTCGCTGGTATAAATTCCGTTGGTATAAATTGCCGTTACGTTCCAGTAATACTCAGTACCTATTTTTAAATTTGTAACATTTTTAGATGTTACAAGTGAAGAATATGTAAAACCATTTGAAAGGTCACTGTTTTCGCTTATTGTCACTAAATAACCGATAAGCTGCCCCGTGCCATTCGAAACTGTGTTCCAATTAAGTGCCACGCCATTTGGCTTGCTAAGTTCACTTGTTCCATCGGCATAATTCGATATACTATTATAATCATCAGCTAAATAATTACTTTGAATTTCGCTATGAATCACAACATCATTACCTAAATTTGAAGGAGATATAGTACAGACCGCTTCATCGCTTATAACATAGCCTACACGGTTTGTTGTTTCATAGGCTGTAACTACCGCCTTGTTTAAAAAAAGCTCCCTTATATAAGCTACATCTGTTAAAAATTCCAAATAGTCATTAGACTCCCCACCATATTTGTTTTGATAATCTATGGCAGTGTCATTCGATAGAATAGCATCTGTTACATCAAAAACAGATGTTTCAACAATATCATCATAGAAAACTACTTCATTGCCATCTACATCTTCATAAATAGCATAAGGTCTTAATTCAAAATTAACATTATAATCTAAATAGTTTGTTCCATTTGATGTAACGCCAATATTGTAAAGAGCAAAGGATATTATAATTCCATTTTTTACCGTTCCAAAACTTACTGCATTGCCACTCGATTTTTCATAAGCCTTGCCCTTAAAAATCGCAACACCATTAACCGAAAGTTCCTCATTCAAAATGAACTCATCTTCGTTTAAATTTCCGTCTTTAGTTACTAACGCACCATACTCCAAAAGCTCATAGCCTGAATTTTTATAAACATCAAATATATGATCGTCAACTTTGAATTTATAACGCAGTGCTTGCGGAATATTATCTGCACCTCTTCTTATGGAATTTCCTAAAAAGCTTGTACATTCGGCAAAACTTGCAGGAAGATGCTCGCTGCTAAGTTTGAAATTACTAAGAGTGATATCAAAAGCGGTTGCAGAGTTTTTATCATCATCGTCACACTTAAAAGTCAATAAGCAGGTCGTAGTGGTAGCATCCGTAGTAAACTCTATGGTTGTAGAGGTGTATGTATTGCACGAACCATTACCAATACAAATAGCGTTGGCGTTTTTTTCCGCCGAACTACTATACTCATCTACACCTGGAATTATATAAGCTGGGTTTGCGAAACGATATTTATCCCCAATGTTATGATCGAATGTGAGTATATATCTTGTATTTGTTTCTAAACCTTTTAAAACAGTATAAACAGTTTGATACTGCGCCTTTGTAATTTTAACACTGTTATCTATATGGGTTACACTGCCCCCTGCAAATTGAGTTACACCCCAACTTGAAGAATTAGCAACCTGTGCACCTGCAATTTCAGGATTTGAATCATATCCTGATATAATTTCTTCTTGTTCTTTGCTTAAAACGAAATTACTAAAGGTTGCCGAAGTAGTATTACCATCAAATTTAATAGAAATATAAATAAAATCGCTTTCAGCTGTAAAGATTATTGTTGCTACGGTTCCGCTGATGGTAGCACGTTTATATTTACCCGTATCAGCATATAATATCTGATTTTTAAAATATGCACTATCATCAACCGCTACGGTAACATTTTCAATACCACTTTGGGGAATTGTAAGGCTTAAGTCATATGTTGTTCCTACTGAAAATCCTTCTATTTTTGCAAAGAGAGAACGATAAGGTAGCTTAGCATGGCTAACAGTAACAGTACCGTTTGCACCAACAACACTTCCCCAAGATGCACCGTTCATAGTAGTGCCATCAGAGAGCTTCCAAGTAACCCCATCGGTAAAACTTGCTGAGGTTACAGTTTCGGCCGCTACCGATACAGTGCTTGCAGGAACCACATATATTGTTCCCATTATAAGCACCAAAGAAATGATTATTGATAAAATTTTCTTCATAAATAGCTCCCCTTCTTAAAGCATGACACTTTAATCTTTTATCGTTGTATAAACTGCCACACTATATGGTGGTAATTCATCTGACATACTATCACAAACATTTTCAAACACTTTATCTATAGGTAAAATATCAGCATTTTCATTAGGTTCAAGCTCATTGGGATCAAAAAGACGTCTATTTAAAGAAACACCTAAACTTTTTTCAAAATTCAAAGTAAAATTATCGGAAATTTCTTTAGAATTAACCACAATAATAGATATATTTCCATCAGGAAATAGGTTCATAGTACAATTAAGGTTATTTTCACCAAATCCTTCATAAATCTTGCCGCCT
>JAZSJA010000151.1:0-2479 GCA_045534095.1 Acutalibacteraceae bacterium
TTTTTTGGTGCCGCTGGCCGGACTTGAACCGGCACGATATTGCTACCGAGGGATTTTAAGTCCCTTGTGTCTGCCTATTCCACCACAGCGGCTTATTTAATTGACCATATTATATTACACTATTTATCTTAAAATGTCAAGAAAAAATTTGTAAATGTGTATAAAATTATATTTTTCTTTAAAATATTTCAATTTTGCTATTGCATTTTACTATTTTTTATGATATACTACCAATCGTTGCGAAAAAAGCGACTAATTTTTGTGTGCCCTTTGGCATACTATATATGTAGGTGATTTATAATATGTGTGGTATAGTAGGTTTTGTTGGAAATAAAAAAGCAGCCCCTATTCTTCTTGGCGGATTGGAAAGGCTGGAATATCGCGGTTACGATTCGGCAGGTATAGCAGTTATAAACAATGGGGATTTTAATATCACAAAAACTAAGGAAAGAATTTCCTCTTTAAAAGCGGCTACCAATGATGGCGATGCCGTTGAGGGAGTAATTGGTATTGGTCATACCCGTTGGGCTACCCATGGTGCCCCAAGCGAAGCAAACGCCCACCCTCACATAGGTTATAAGGGCAGATTTGTTGTAGTACACAACGGTATTATTGAAAATTATATTGAGCTTAAAGATGAGCTTGTGGAGGATGGCGTTGAGTTTAAAAGCGAAACCGACACAGAGGTTGTTGCCCATCTTTTAGAAAAGCATTATAACGGTGATATTTTTGATGCTATCAGCAAAACTGTTTCTTTGATTAAAGGCTCATATGCACTTGGCATTCTTTGTACCGATAAGGTTGATACTTTGTATGCGGTCAGACATTTCAGCCCCCTTGTTATTGGAGTGGGTGAGGGTGAGAGCTTTATCGCATCCGACGTCACCGCCCTTATTGCACACACCAAAAAGGTTGTCTATATGGAGGATGGTGACATCGCCGTATTAACTAAAGATTCTCTTGAGATTTTTGATAAAAATAAAGAAAAAGCCTTGCGTCCCCAAAATCTTGTTGACTGGAGCATTGATGCCGCCGAAAAGGGTGGATATGATCACTTTATGATGAAGGAGATCAAAGAGCAGCCTTCGGTTATTAAAAACACCTTTGAGCCCTCTATAAAAAACGGCGAGGTATTTTTTGAGGGATTAAATCTAACCGATGCAAAGCTCAAACACATCAACAGAATTGTTATTACCGCTTGCGGTTCGGCATATCACACCGGTATGGTGGCAAAATATTTCTATGAGGAGCTTCTAAGAATCCCCGTAGAGGTAGATTTGGCATCAGAATTCCGTTATCGCAATCCTATTGTAGATGACAGAACCTTGGTTATTATTATCAGCCAGTCGGGTGAAACTGCAGATACTCTTGCAGCACTTAAAGAGGCAAAGAACAGAGGCGGATATATACTTTCCATAGTAAACGTTGTTGGCAGTTCTATTGCCAAGGCGTCAGACGACGTAATCTACACTCGAGCAGGTGCAGAAATTGCAGTTGCTACAACCAAGGCATATTCGGCTCAGCTTATCAATTTGTATCTCTTTGGAATTTACGCCGCCACCAAAAGGGGTAGTGCGGTAGAGTCCTTACCTAAAGAGCTGTTAAAAGAAATCACACTTCTTCCCGAGAAAATCAACCAAATTTTCACTATGGAAGAAAATATCAAAAGACTTGCCAAAGAGCATTGCGAAATGGGAAGCGTATTCTTCATTGGTAGAAATATGGACTACGCAGTGGCCTTAGAGGCATCTCTAAAGCTTAAAGAGATTTCCTACCTTAATTCCGAGGCTTATGCCGCAGGCGAGCTTAAACACGGCACAATCTCCCTGATTGAAGAGGGCAGAATGGTTATTGCCCTTGCAGGCTATGAAGAGCTTATAGAAAAAATGATGAGCAATATTAAAGAGGTAAAGGCAAGAGGTGCTTTTGTGCTTGCTACCGCTACCGAGGGCAACCTTTCGGTTAGTAAGGAGGCCGATGAGGTTATCTATTTACCTAAGGTTCATCCTATGCTTTTGCCATCGGTTGAGGTAGTTCCTCTTCAAATTTTCGCCTATTACGTTGCACTTTATAACGGTTGCGATATCGATAAACCAAGAAATCTTGCAAAATCAGTAACCGTTGAATAATTTAAACGTAAAATAAAGGTTAAACAAAAGCCAAAAGGGATGTAAAAAAACAAAATTTATTAAATCCCTTTAAATTAGAATAAAAAGAAATTAAAAATCTGCAATAAAAGTGCGAAAATGAAGCATTTATTATTGTAGATTTTATGTTTATTATGGGCATAGGTTTAAAATTAAAAATATTTTTTTAAAAAGATAAATATTTTTAATGAAATTTAATTTGTTTTTTGATAAAATATAATCAGTATAATATATTTAAAGGGAAAAGAGGTTTTATTATGAATATGAAAAAATGGCTTGAGGATTTATTATCAGCAGATAAAAAGTTACCCCTTCCAATATTATCCTTCCCG
>JAZSJA010000058.1:0-19615 GCA_045534095.1 Acutalibacteraceae bacterium
CTCGGTTTTCAGTCCCGTTATATTCGTGTCATTAAGTTCAAACTACCCAAAACAAAACCACCCAAATCGGGTGGTTTTGTTTTGGCTTTCTTTTGCTGATTTAAGCCTAACGACAACGTGTTTCGGCAGACGTGCAAAAAATTATGGATTAATTATTGCGGTTCCACTGATTTTGTGCTATAATACATGCAAGAGGTGAATTATATGAAAAAATTTAGTATTGTTATTTTTGCTTTTTTGCTAACTTTAGCTATGACTGCTTGTGGCAAAAGTCATAATTCTCATAATGAAGAGGCGTTATTTGATTTGGGGATAGAAGTTACTAAAACTATGCAAGAAATGGTCTATTCAGATGAATATATTTCTCTTTATACTGCAATTGAATTTGAAGATGAAATTGTAAAATTTCAAGCAACGGATTATGATTCGCCGATAGCTGTTTATTGTGTTGAAATTCCGAACGCAAAAGACATTTTATCAAAATTAGGCAGTGAAAACATAGTGGATTATGATAAGCTTTCGGATAATTTAAAAGAACAATTAGATCATAGAGTTTCCTTTAGTTCAATTATTAGTTTAATCAATGCTCAAAGCGGTACAAACACAATGGCTTTGTGCTCGCTTTTAACTGCGACGAAATATGAAAAAGATTTTGAATTAGATAAAAGCATTGCGTATTTATATGTTTTTGAGGAAGGCATACCAATCGTCGTAACATTTACAAATTCTGGCTATGCAAACGGACAATTTCTCTTATTAAATGATAGCAAATCTTATGAGGATATCAGTGAAATTTTCAATAGATATTCTTGTAAAGTTGATAAGATAAAATAAGGTAAGAAAAATCAGGTTTTTACCCGGTTCTTTTTTTGGACATAAACAAATACTTTAAAATAAAGTCGCCTTCACTAATAGATAATGAATATTATGTAAAAATAATTGTACTAACACTTGACATAATGGTGGTTTTTTAGTATAATATTTAAAACAAATATTTTAAGTTTTTGGTTCATCCATTCCGCACTTTTTCGGGATGGGTGAATTTGTGAAAATATGTAAAGGATGTGCCCGTATGAAAATGTTTTTTAAAGATGCTTTGTTTTATAAAGACGGCGTATTTTCAAAACAAGATTTTTTATTTGATAACGGTCATATTATCCCTTCCGGCGTGCCTACCATAGACGCTGGGGCAACTATTCCCTTTTTTAATAATTTATTTATTTTTCCCGGTTTTGTTGATGTTCACGTACATCTTCGAGAGCCGGGTTTTATTATGAAAGAAACCATTGAAAGCGGAACTAAAGCATCGGCTAGAGGAGGGTATACGACGGTTTGTTCAATGCCTAATTTAAACCCGCCGCCCGACTCTTTGGAAAATCTTAATAAACAACTTGAAAGAATCAAAGATACTGCACACATAAACGTTTTACCATTTGGTACAATCACTAAATTACAGGCAGGTTTGGAACTTTCAAATATGGAAGCTATGGCTCCATACGTTGCAGGTTTTTCCGATGATGGCAGAGGAGTGCAATCAGAGGAAATGATGCTTGCCGCTATGGTAAAAGCAAAAGAACTTAACAAAATAATCTCAGCCCATTGCGAAGATAATTCCCTTTTAAATGGCGGATATATTCATGATGGAGAATACGCCAAGGCTCACGGTCACAAGGGTATATGCAGTGAAAGTGAGTGGGGTCCCATAAAACGTGATATTGAACTTGCAAAAAAAACCGGCTGTAAATACCACGTCTGCCACATCTCAACTAAAGAAAGTGTGGATTTAATCCGCAAAGCCAAGGCAGATGGGGTAGATATCACCTGCGAGACCGCACCTCACTATTTAGTGCTTGATGATTCTAACCTGGAAGAGGATGGTAGATTTAAAATGAATCCGCCGCTCCGTTCTCAAGCTGATAAAGAGGCCTTAATTGAAGGCGTTAAAGACGGAACGATTGATATGATAGCTACCGACCATGCGCCACATACCGCCGAGGAAAAATCCAAAGGATTGTCCGGCAGTATGATGGGAGTTGTAGGTATTGAAACCGCCTTTGCTGTTATGTATACAAATCTTGTAAAAACAGGTGTAATAAGTCTTGAGAAACTAATCGAGCTTATGGCAATTAACCCACGCAAACGTTTTGACATACCTTTTGATGATAGCTTTACAGTATGGGATTTAAATACCGAATTTACGGTAGACCCAAATGAATTTTTATCAAAAGGCAGAGCAACTCCCTTCAAGGGCGAAAAACTTTTTGGTAAATGTGTTTTGACCGCATTAAACGGCAAAACTGTATATAAAATGGACTAATTTTGGAGGAATTTAAAATGGCAAAAAGAACAGATTTAAAAAAGATTTTAATTATAGGCTCCGGCCCCATTGTTATAGGTCAAGCTGCTGAGTTTGACTATGCGGGAACTCAGGCTTGCTTGGCTCTTAAAGAAGAAGGCTATGAGGTTATTCTTTGTAACTCTAACCCTGCAACAATTATGACCGACACCATAGTTGCTGATAAGGTTTATATGGAACCCCTTACTTTGGAGTATATTGCAAAAATCCTCCGTTATGAACGTCCTGATGCAATTATCCCCGGTATTGGTGGTCAAACAGGTCTTAACCTTGCAATGCAACTTGAGGAAAAAGGCATTTTAAAAGAGTGCGGTGTTGAACTTTTAGGTACAAGCAGTGCTAGTATTGAGCGCGCTGAGGATAGAGAAATGTTTAAAGAACTTTGTCAGTCCATTGGCGAGCCTGTTATTCCTTCTGAAATCACTTATGATATTGAGCAGGCTAAAGAAGCCGCCAAAAGAATTGGTTATCCTGTTGTACTTCGTCCCGCATTTACCTTGGGCGGTACAGGCGGTGGCTTTGCGTATAGTGAGGAGGAACTCATAGAAGTAGGTCTCAACGCATTTAAACTTTCACCCGTTCATCAGGTTTTAATTGAAAAATCTGTTAAAGGCTATAAAGAAATTGAGTTTGAGGTTATGCGTGACACAAACGATCATGCAATCACCATCTGTGGTATGGAAAACATTGATCCCGTTGGCGTTCACACAGGTGACTCTATAGTTGTTGCACCTATTATGACCCTTAATGACCACGATCTTAAAATGCTCAACGATTCTGCAATTAAACTTATTCGTGAGCTTAAAATCGAGGGTGGCTGTAACGTTCAGTTTGCTCTTAATCCAAACTCAAGTGAGTATTATTTAATCGAGGTTAACCCCCGTGTTTCTCGTTCTTCGGCATTAGCTTCCAAGGCTAGCGGATACCCAATAGCAAAGGTTACCGCTAAAATTGCAGTAGGTATGGCACTTGAAGATATTGCAATTGCTAACACCACTGCTGCTTTTGAGCCCGTTTTAGATTACGTAATTGCTAAGCTCCCTCGTTTCCCGTTTGATAAATTCGCAACTGCTAAAAATACCCTTGGTACACAGATGAAGGCTACCGGTGAGGTTATGGGTATCGGCTCCAATTTGGAGGAATGCCTGCTTAAATCTGTTCGTTCACTGGAAATCGGTTGCAATCACTTCTATATGTCTAAATTCGATTCAATGACCGAGGCTGAACTTTTTGAGTACCTTGAAGAGTTTAAGGATGATAATATTTTCTGTATTGCTGAACTTTTCCGCAGAAATGCAGATATCAAGAAAATCCATGAAGTAACAATGATAACTGAATTTTTCCTCGAGTCGGTTAAAAATATTGTGTCTATGGAAAATAAAATTAAGGATAATAAAGGCGATCTAGAAACACTTAAAGCCGCTAAAAAAATGGGCTTTGGCGATCCCTTTATCGCAAAGCTTTGGGGTATGAGCGAACTTGAAGTATTTGCAATGCGTAAAGATAATAACATTTTCCCCATTTATAAAATGGTTGATACCTGCCACACAAATGCATACATTCCTTATTTCTATTCATCATACACAGGCGAAAACGCATCTCGCCTTACTGATAAAAAGAAGATTGTTGTTTTAGGTGCAGGTCCTATCCGTATTGGTCAGGGTGTTGAGTTTGACTATTCTACCGTTCATGCCGTAACTACCATTAAAAAGTCGGGTTATGAGGCTATAATCATTAATAACAATCCCGAAACCGTATCTACCGATTATACCACCGCTGATAAGCTTTATTTTGAACCCCTCACTCCCGAGGATGTTATGAATATAATAGAGTTTGAAAAACCCGATGGCGTTATTGCTTCTCTCGGTGGACAAACCGCTATTAACCTTGCAGAACCTCTCCGTCAACGTGGCGTGGAAATCATCGGTACCGATTGTGATGCTATTGAGCGTGCAGAAAATCGCGATAGTTTTGAAAAACTTCTTTCCGAGCTTGGCATTCCTCAGCCAAAGGGTCGTGCCGTTACCAAAATTGAAGACGGCATCAAAGCCGCCAGCGAAATCGGCTACCCTGTACTTGTTCGTCCCAGCTTTGTTTTAGGTGGACGTGCAATGCAGATAGTTGCCAATGAAGATCAGCTTCGCAACTACCTTAAAACCGCTGTTGAAATTGATGAAGATAAACCTGTTTTAGTTGATAAATATATTCAGGGTAAAGAGGTAGAGATTGATGCTATCTGTGATGGCAGAGACGTATTTGTTCCCGGTATTATGGAACTTGTTGAGCGTACCGGTGTTCACAGCGGTGACTCTATCAGCGTTTATCCTACTTTTAGTATTTCCGATAAGGTTAAAGGCATTATTTTGCAGTACGCCAAGAAGCTTGGAATTGGTATTGGCATTGTAGGTCTTTTCAATATTCAGTTTATCGTTGATGATAAGGACGACGTTTATATAATAGAAGTTAACCCCCGTTCATCACGTACTGTTCCATTCCTTTCTAAGGCAACAGGTTACAGTCTTGCAGATATTGCAACTGAGGTTATTATGGGCGAGAGTCTTAAAGAGCAGGGTATATTTGATATTTATCCTGAGGAGAAAAAACGTTGGTACGTAAAAGCCCCCGTATTCTCCTTCAACAAGCTTCGCGGACTTGATGCTTATCTCTCACCTGAAATGAAATCTACCGGTGAAGCAATCGGCTATGATGATAAACTTAACCGTGCACTTTATAAGGCACTTCAGGCATCGGGTATGCATCTACAAAACTATGGCACCGTTCTTGCCACAATTGCCGATAAAGATAAAGAGGAAGCATTGCCACTTATTCGTCGTTTTTACAATCTCGGTTTTAATATTGAGGCTACCGCTGGTACCGCTGCATTCCTTAAAGAAAACGGAATTCGCACTCACGTTAGAAAGAAAATCAGCGACGAGGGCGAGGATGTTACCGATGCAATTCGTCAGGGTCATATTGCTTACGTTATCAATACTCGCGATATTGGTTCTACCGGTCAAGAAAGCGACGGCGCACTTCTTCGTCAATGTGCTACCGAAAACAACGTAACCATCTTTACCGCTCTTGATACCGTTAAGGTATTGCTTGATGTTTTAGAGGAAACTACCCTTACTATCTCTACAATTGACGCTTAAATCACAAGCTGTTCAAATTATAAATAAACTATGTGGATGCGGATGGATTTTTATCCCGCATCCACCTTGACTATAAAAGTAAGTTGATTTTTGGCATAACTCAAGAAAAATGAGGTTCAATAATGAAACAATCAATCTATAAAATAACTCAAAATGTAGCTCTTACAAGTACAGTTTTTAAAATGGTACTTGAGGGTGACGTAAGTGATATTAAAAATTCAGGCGAGTTTATAAATATCAAATTAGATGGCAAATATCTTCGCAGACCTATTTCGGTTTGCGACGTAGATGAAACTACAGTTACTATTGTTTATAAGGTAGTAGGTGAGGGTACTGAGCAGATGAGCAAAATGCCCGTTGGCACCGAACTTGATATTTTGGTAGGCCTTGGTAATGGATATGATTTATCCCTTGCGGGGGATACCCCAATTTTACTTGGTGGCGGTGTTGGTGTACCTCCTCTTTATAATCTTGCAAAACGCCTTATTGCATTAGGCAAAAAGGTTACCGTTGTTTTAGGTTTTAATACTAAAGATGAGATTTTTTATGAGCAAGAATTTAAAGATTTAGGTGCCAAGGTTTACGTTACAACGGCTGATGGTACATATGGAATCAAAGGATTTGTTACCGATGCTATGAAAGATATAGAGTATTCCTACTTTTACACCTGTGGACCTGAACCAATGCTTAAAGCAATTTATAAGGCTTCAGTTACTTCGGGTCAAATGAGTTTTGAGGAAAGAATGGGCTGTGGCTTTGGTGCGTGTATGGGCTGCTCTTGTAAAACTCTTACAGGCTATAAGCGTATCTGTAAAGAAGGCCCCGTTATGAAAAAGGAGGAGATTTTATGGGAAGACTAAGTGTTAATCTTTGCGGAATAGAACTTGATAATCCCATTATCCCCGCAAGTGGTACATTTGGTTTTGGCTACGAGTTTGCCGAGCTTTATGATATAAACTGCCTTGGAACCTTTTCTTTTAAAGGTACTACAAAGGAACCTAGATTCGGCAATCCCACTCCTAGAATAGCTGAGTGTAAAAATGGTATGATAAACGCCGTTGGACTTCAAAATCCAGGTGTTGAAAAGGTAGTAAGTGAAGAACTCCCAAAACTTAAAAAATGCTTTAATAAAAAGGTTATGGCTAATGTTAGCGGCTTTGCTGTTGAGGATTACGCTTATACCTGCCAAATGTTGGATAAAGAGGAGCAGGTAGGTTGGCTTGAGGTTAACGTAAGCTGCCCGAACGTTCACGGTGGCGGAATGAGTTTTGGTACTAATCCCGATGCTGCTGCAGAAGTAACCGCCGCAGTTAAAAACGTAACAACCAAGCCTGTAATTATTAAACTTTCGCCAAACGTTACCGATATTGTATCAATCGCAAAGGCTTGCGAGGATGCAGGTGCGGATGGTATTAGTCTTATAAACACTCTACTTGGTATGAGAATTGACCTTCGTACTAAAAAGCCTGTAATCGCTAATAAAATGGGTGGATTTTCAGGTGATGCCATATTCCCCGTAGCAGTTAGAATGGTTTATCAAGTGGCTAACGCTGTCAATATTCCCGTTGTTGGAATGGGTGGCGTATCTACTGCCGAGGATGTTATTGAACTTATGCTTGCAGGTGCAACCGCCGTTGAGGTTGGTGCCGCAAATCTTGTGAATCCTTTTGCTTGCCGCGACATTATTAAAGATTTACCGGCAGTAATGGATAAATATAAAATAAATTCTTTAAATGAAATAATAGGAGGATGTAAATAATGGGTAAGGACGTAATTATAGCTTGTGACTTTTCATCAGCAGCCGACGTTTATGCTTTTTTGGATAAATTCACCGGCAAAAAACCTTTTGTAAAAATTGGTATGGAGCTTTTCTATGCTGAAGGACCTCAAATTGTTAAGGATATTAAGGCAAGAGGACATAAAATTTTCCTTGATTTAAAGCTCCACGATATCCCCAATACTGTTAAAAAATCTATGGCAGTTTTATCTCGCCTTGATGTGGATATGACCAATCACCACGCCGCAGGTACAATCTCTATGATGGAAGCCGCTTTAGAAGGGCTTACCCGTCCCGATGGCACCCGTCCTTTGCTTATTGCAGTTACTCAGCTCACCTCTACAGATCAAGAGAGAATGGAAAATGATCTTTTGATTAAGGAGCCTATTGACAAGGTTGTTATGCACTATGCTTCCAATGCCGCAAAGGCAGGTCTCGATGGTGTTGTTTGCTCACCCTTAGAGGCCGGCAAGGTTCACGATACTTGCGGTAAAAACTTCTTAACAGTTACTCCGGGTGTTCGTTTTGCAGATGGCGAAATCGGTGACCAAAAACGTGTTATGACCCCCGCTGAGGCAAAGAAAATCGGTTCCGACTACATTGTTGTTGGTCGTCCTATTACCGCAGCTGAGGACCCCGTTGCCGCTTACGAGCGTTGCCTTGCAGAGTTCTGCGATTAGCATTTAAAGGTTATTTATGAATAATAAGGATTGATTACAATGAAAATGCCTATTCCACGCCTGAAGAATTTTAAAACTTTGGGCGGTTACATACCCGCTACGGTTATGACAGATAACGTTGATATAATATTTAAAAATGCTTTAAATATATATAAAGAGTATTTTCAAAAAGTCTTTGGTGAGGTTGCGTCAACTAAAAAAGGTATTACCGTAAAAGTTGATACCGAGCTTGATGATGGTTATCGAATTTTAATTGATGATTCGGTAGTTATTTCCGTCGCAAATACAAATGGAATAAACTATGCATTTTCTACACTTTTGCAGTTGGCAGAAAAGGTTGATGGTGAAATTGTTTATCCAAGGGTAGAGATTTTTGATTATCCTGATAGCGACTGGCGTGGTTTTATGCAGGATTTAGCACGTTGCTACCATGAACCACAGTATTTATACGCAGTCGCCGACCTTTGTTGGCTTTGTAAAATCAATCATCTTCAGCTTCACTTAACTGATGATCAAGGTGTGCGTTTTCCTTTTTCTAAATTACCCAAAGCCGTTTCTGAGCAGCACTATACAAAAAAAGAACTTAGCGATTTTGTTGATTATTGTACGAAACGCGGTATCATCGTTGTACCTGAATTAGATGCACCGGGTCACGCACGTGCCTTTAATACAGCGTATCCAGAGATTTTTGGGCCGCCGCCTGTAAAAACAGATATGCAAACCACCGTTCAGGATCATATGATTTCAGGTATAATGCAAGCCGAAGAAAAGGTGTTTTCTGCCCTTAAAGAAATGTTCGGCGAGGTAGCCGAAATATTTTCCAATTCGCCATACATTCATATTGGTGGCGATGAGGCAGATATTAAAAAGTGGGATGAGTTTGAACCATCTGTTGAATATAGAAAATCCAAGGGACTTAATAATACACATGAACTTTATGGTCATTATGTTGCAAAGCTTTGCAATATGGTTTTGGATTTAAATAAAATTCCCGTAGTGTGGGAGGGCTTCTCAGAAGAGTGTAATCATATGATTCCTAAAGAAACACTCGTGTTTGCGTGGGAGTCTTATTATCAACTTGCACCCCAACTTATAAAGGATGGCTTTAAAGTTATTAACGCTTCTTGGAAACCTCTTTATGTGGTTACTCCGACTTTGATGTGGGATCAAGATATTATATTGGACTGGGAAAAGAATGTTTGGACACATTGGTGGGATCAATCTTTTGCCTTTAAAAACCCCATAAGGGTTGATAAAGACGCTCCTGTTTTGGGTGGACAGATATGCTCCTGGGGAGATCGCCTTCATCCCGACGTTGCCTATGCATCACGTGCAGAAATGATAAAAGATGAATTTTATAACGTGGCACTTCGTCTACCGGCACTAGCTGAGAAAACTTGGACTAGTTTTAATACTCCTGATAAAGAAGCCTTTAAAAAGGACTATGAGTTTTTTATGCAGTGCTTAGAAACTATAATTAAAGATTTATAAAGCCGGTAGTAGGCTTTGAAGAAAGGATGTTTATATAATGGAAAGTTACAAAAGAGAGTTTATTCAGTTTTTAGAATCAGCAGGTGTTTTAAAATTCGGTGATTTTACTGCTAAATCCGGCAGAAAAATTCCTTATTTTGTAAACGCAGGTATGATTAAAACAGGTGACCAAATTACAAAGATGGGTGAATTTTATGCAAAGGCTTATTTTGATAAGCTTGGCAAAAAGGAAGCTGTTCTTTACGGTCCTGCTTATAAAGGTATCTCCCTTTCAATTTCAGCGGCTGTTGCTCTTTCAAAGAACGGTCTTGACGTTCCTTTCTTTTTCAACCGTAAGGAAGTAAAAGACCACGGCGAAGGCGGCACTTTCGTTGGATATGTTCCTCAGGCAGGGGAAGAGATTGTTATTATAGAAGATGTAATCACAGCAGGCACTGCTATTCGTGAATCAATGGAAATCCTTAAAAATCTTGAAGATACAAAGGTTATCGCTACATTTATTATGGTTGACCGTAAGGAAAAGGGTCAAGGCGAAAAGGGTGCAATGCAGGAAATTGAAGAGCAATTTGGTTTCCCTGTATATTCAGTTGTAGACGTTTATGATATTATTGAATATTTAGAAGAAGATCCCGCAAATAAAGAAAACGTAGATCGTATTAAAAATTACCTTGCTGTAAATGGTGCAAAGGAGTAATAAAAGTTGAGAAGTTTGATTGATATTTTAGAACTTACAACCGAAGAATTAGATGAACTTATTGCAGTTGCCGAGGATATTATCGCTAATCCTGCAAAATATGCCGAAGCTTGTAAGGGTAAGAAACTCGCAACACTTTTCTTTGAGCCTTCCACCCGTACAAGACTTAGCTTCGAAGCGGCTATGTATGAATTAGGCGGAAATGTTTTAGGTTTTTCTGAAGCAAATAGTTCCTCCGCTGCAAAGGGTGAAAGCGTATCTGATACTGCAAAAACAATTAGTTGTTATGCAGATATTATTGCAATGCGTCACCCTAAAGAGGGCGCTCCTCTTGTTGCTGCAATGAATGCGTCTATTCCTGTTATAAACGCAGGTGATGGCGGACATAATCATCCCACTCAAACTTTAGCCGATTTACTTACCATCAAACGTGAAAAAGGTGGTCTTTCGGGATATACAATAGGCTTTTGCGGAGATTTGAAGTTTGGCAGAACTGTACATTCACTCATTGCAGCACTGTCACGCTATGAAAACGTAAAGGTAGTGCTTATTTCTCCTGACGAATTAAAACTTCCTGATTATATAAAGAAGGATATTTTAGAGAAAAACGGCATTGATTTTTATGAAACCACCGATTTGGACAGTGTTATTGGTGAACTTGATATTTTGTATATGACTCGTGTTCAAAGGGAAAGATTTTTTAATGAGGCTGATTACATTCGCCTTAAAGACAGTTATATTTTAACCCCTAAAAAGATGGAAAACGCAAAATCTACCCTTTCTGTTATGCATCCCCTTCCAAGAGTTAATGAAATTTCGGTAGCCATTGATAACGATCCCAGAGCCGCTTATTTTAAACAGGTGTTAAATGGTAAATATATGCGTATGGCTCTTATTTTAAAACTGTTGGAGGTAGAGGTTTAATGAAGGTAGATTCTATTAAAAATGGCTTTGTTATTGACCATATCCCCGCAGGTAAGGGTATGGAGCTTTACAACCTTTTAGGACTCGGTGAGCTTTCTTGCCAAATTGCAATAATAAGAAATGCACCAAGCAGAATTATGGGCAAAAAGGATATTATTAAAATAGACGCTGACGTGGATATTTCTTTGGATGTTATAGGCTTTTTTGATCCCGGTATTACAGTAAATACAATCAAGGATGAACAGCTTGTAAATAAATGTCATTTGGAACTTCCTGAAAAGTTAGAAAACGTTTGTAAATGCAAAAATCCACGTTGCATAACCTCAACCGAGCAAGAACTGGCACATATTTTTCGTCTTACTGATCGAGAAAATAAGGTTTATCGTTGTTTTTATTGTGACAGCAAACTTAAAAGTTACGTATAAAATTTTATTTAAAATATTATATTTAAAAACGTCTGCCTTTCGGTAGACGTTTTTTGTGTATTTTACATAAAGTTTATGTTTATAAATTAAACAGTTAGACGAAATCACCAAAAAAGATTACAAACAAATATAAAAGGTTGCAAAATTGTAATCTTTTGGTTATAATAGTAAGGCAATAAATTACAAAAATGTAATATTTAAAAAGAAGGGAAGATAGGTAATGCAGCAGTTTAAAACGGCAATTAAAAGAAATGCTAAGTTTATCAAAAAAACCGTTAGCAGTTGTTTTTGTACCTTTAAAACTTTCTGCAAAAATATTATTCCTACACTTTTTTCAAAAACTATAAACTTTTTAAGACGTTCACCACGTGCTTTGGCAGCAATTATAACCGTTGTTTTAGTTGTTTCTTGTACCGCTGCAATAGGTTTGGCAGCAGGCACAACAACTGCATATTCAGTAGTTTATAATGGTGAAACTATTGCGATGATAAAAGAGCCATCTGTTTTGGCAGAAGCCGAAATCTTTGCTGCTAATAAACTGAATAATCCCGAGTGTACTGCTCATTTAATTAAAACCAATCTTGCCCAAACAATAACGGTAGAAAAAAATCTTGTTTCCTCGGCTGAGCTTGCAGAAACCATCATTGAGCATTCTGAGGATATTGTTACTGCAAACGTTTTAAAGGTTGATGGTGACATTGTAGCGTTAGGTGAATCGAATAGCGAAATTAACACCTCTATCGAAGCATATATTTCGGAATTCAAAAATGAAAACCATGCTGATAACGTTGAAATCTCAAATGATCTACAGGTAGCGGAAATTTATACTTTAAATTCAAAAACTTCTTCTTTGCCTTTGGTGGACAATTATCTTTGTTCAAAGGTAAATAAACTTTCTTTGCAAACCGTAACTTCTGTCGTTGTGGAGGAGGAAGTTCCTTTTGAAACTATAGAAACCAAAAATAATAAGTTATCAATAAATACCAGAGAGGTTGTTCAAAAAGGCGTAAAAGGCACAAAGCAGGTTACTTATAAAGTATATAGTTTAAATGGTGTAGAAACCGAAAGAGTCGCTGAGGCGGAAAAGGTTATCAAAAAGCCCGTTGTACAAAAGGTTATTGTTGGTACAAAAAAAGATCAGAGTTCTGCTACCGGCAACAAAGGATATTCAATGTGTTGGCCTGTAAAACGTGTGGAAAGATCATACGTTAGTTCATACTTAGGCGACGGTCGTGGCCATAAGGGTATGGATATCGTAGCCCCTGCAGGAACTCCAATTTATGCGGCTGAGGATGGAACAGTTACCTATTCGGGTTGGGATACATCCGGCTATGGATACAAAATCATCATAAAACATTCTAATGGACTTGAAACTCTTTATGCTCACAGTAGTGCACTTTATGTAAGAAAAGGCGACGTTGTTGTAAAGGGTGAAAATATTGCCGCTGTAGGAACTACAGGACGTTCTACCGGAAATCATCTTCATTTTGAGGTTCGAAAGAATGGAAGTATTAAAAATCCTGTAGATTATATTGGCAGAAACTAAATAGATTTTTTAAAAAGGGATGCAAAAAACAAAATTTATTAAATCCCTTTAAATAAGGATAAAATAAAATGGAAAATCTGCAATAAAAGTGCGAAAAAAGTACTTTTATTGCAGATTTTATGTTTATAAATATATCAGTCAGATAATTTTTATCCGAACAGGTTTTTCCTAAAGGGCTAAACACCGTTCCGCGGCCGGAAAGTAAGCGGTAAATTGTAGTTTGAACGTAGGAAGGGTGGGTGTAATTTGTAGGGTATGGCGTTTACGACATACCGGAAAAGGTTAGAAATAAACGGGGCGTCGAAAATCGCCGCCCCCTACAATTTTCATCCAACATTCGCACGATATACTACAATTTATCTGTATCTTTCCGGCCGCGGAACGAGACTAGGCCGTTTGTACAAAAACTGTTCGGATAAAAAGAACGCCTAGCGTTCAAATAACAATTTATCGCACGTATGTTTTTTTACAGCCCCTTTTTATAGTCTGTTATTGCCTTTAAAATTTTAAAGTATAGGCGGTGAGGGTAATTGAATCGTTTTGGTGTAATCTTGCCTTTTTAAAGGTGAGGGTTTTGCTCTCACCGGGTAGCATAGAGAAATAATTATCATCAAAAACGTACTCGCCCTCAAGCTCTACTGCGTGAAGATATTTTTTTGCAGTAAGGGTGATGGTGTTTTCGGTATGCTTTGTGATTTTTACCTCGTCACAAGGGATTATGGGCAGATTACCCTCACGATAGAAGGTGCGGTAGATTTTGCCATCTACATTAAGTTCTGCAAGCATAACCTCATTTTCGCCGAGGGTGGATTTTGAAACAGATTTAACAACGGTGCTTACCATTGGGGGCGCCGAGATAACTTCCTTGCTTATTTCCTTTACACCCCATTGACTGAGGGTGTAGAGGGTGAGTTCTCCCGTTACTCCTGCCTTTTCATCACTAACGAGATAAAGGTTGTAATTTTCATCCTTTTTGGTTATTGAAAGCAAAATAGGAGCGGCTGCTTTTTTAAAAGAGTAAAAGGATGCCTTTGGCTGACAGTAGTAGTCAACAAAGGTCCAACCCATGGCAGATGGCCAACAATCGCTCCACATCCAGTAAATTTCACCGTTGCAGTAGCCCTTGTTACGACGCATATTTTCCATGGTTATTCTAACCCATTCATACTGACCGTATTTGCGTTTAAAAAGCTTATCGTTTTTATCGGTTGGTTCGCCCAACACCTTAAAGGCGAAGTTATCTGTAAAATAAACGTTGGGAACCTTTGGTGTACCTTGATCCTTGGTGTGATACAGCCACATATCATCATTTTCAAAAATATCCTCATCTGTCATAAAACGGCGGAGGGAGGGAAGTGAGGCCGAACCCATAGTAGGCTCTTCTGAATTGAAACGGGAGGCAAACATTTCAAAAAACTCTTTGTAATTTGCCATATCTTTTACGTTTATGTAGGGGTAGTATATCTCTCCAAGATAGGTGGTGTGGTGGCAGGTGCCAACCGTAACAGATTTGTATTTTTCGCCACCGCAAGGGCTGGACGGCATAAATCTTCTTTGGGGGTCAAATTTCATTAAAACGGGGGCAATGCCAACGTGAATTGCCGTTCTGCCGTCATATTTTTCGGAGTCATCCCATCCATCAACGGCGTTTTCATTATCTCCCGACCACCACATTAAGCTAGGATGATTTCTCAACTCTTTGGCGGCGTGTTCGGTTTCGATTTGCAACTGCTTAATAAAATAATCGTCGTATTCGGGGTACTGACCGCAAGCCATTAAAAAGTCTTGAGTGGTCATAATTCCAAGGCGGTCGCACTCATCATAAAAATGCTGTCTTTCAAAAATCCCACCGCCCCAAACTCTAAGCATATTTAGGTTTGCCTCTTTGGCAAGGGTTAAAATTTCGGTGATTTTATCATTCTCTTCAGCAGAGGGGAAAGGCTCAGAGGGTACCCAGTTAGCACCCTTGCAGAAAACGGGAACGCCGTTTACTCTAAGCTCAAAGCCCGAAAAATCCTTGTTTTTATCGGCTATCTGACCCAGGGGAGAGGCCTGAACGCCGAGGGCTTTGTTATAGTACTCTCCGCCTACTGCATCCCTTACCTGGTGGATAACGGCGGTGCGTATACCAAACTTAAATTCCCTGTTGTGGATTTTAAGGGTGTAAATGGGTTGCTCGCCATACCCTGCGGGATACCAAAGTCTGCCGCCTACAACGTCGATATTATCTTTAAGCCATTTTTCCTTAACAAAATATTTGTGGGAGTGTATAATTTCCCCTTCGGGAGAGATTATCTCGGCGGTGATGTGCTGGCCTTTTTCAAAGTTTTTAAACTCTGCTTCAAAGCATATTTGTGGGGTATTGGTTTCTATGCTGACGGTGTAGATATATGCGCTCTCTACTGCAAAATCATCACCAAGCTCTAAATATACGTCCTTAAAAATACCCGAGGTTACGTATCTTGCAACCCAGTCCCAACCGTAGGTACACTGTATGCGGCGGGAGTGTACACGCTCCCTGGTGAATGCGGCGGGAAGTTCGCGTCTACCCTCAACCTCTTTAACAGGGGAGCGGAAATGCACCAAAAGTTTGTTTTCCCCCTCTTTAAGCAGGGAGGAAACGTCAAATCTATGGCTTATAAACATATCGTCGGTAGAGGCAAACTCTTTGCCGTTTAAGTAGAGGTTTGCGTAGGTATCAAGACCCTCGAAGACTATTTCGGCTTTTTGGGGTATTGTATCTAAAACAAAGGTTTTTTCATAGTCGAAGGATCTGCTTTCTATCCATTTGCATTTTTCGGCATTATCTCTGTAAAAAAGGTCGTAATTGATTATATTTTCGGACAAGAGGTCGGTATGCACACAACCGGGAACGGTGCCGTTAAAATTAAAGTCAACATCACCGTTTTCGCAGTAACAAACACCCTGCCAATGACCGTTTAAACTGATTTTTTCCATCGATGGGCTCCTTCTTGAGAGGTTTTAATCTCTGCTTTTGCTGATTATTCTTAATAATTGTAAGAATAGGTTTATGATATCAAGGTATAAATCCAAGGCACTGTCCACTGCGTTGTCGGCAGTTTTGGGGAACATCTGAGCCTTTTGCCAATCGAAGCCGATATAAAGGGAGAATATAATAATAAAAAGCCAACTGAAAATATTGCCTTGATAACCAAACAGATAGGCAACGGTGCTTGCTATAACTCCAAGTAAAAGGGAGAGTCCAAGAGTTCTGCCAAGCTTTGCAAAAAATCTTGGGAAGGTTGCACTTAAAATCATCATAACGGCGGTAACTGCACCGGTTGTTACAATGGCGAGGAGAACGTCGGATATATACTGCCCTGATACGGCAACCGAAACAACGGCTCCAATTGGAACAACTACAAGGTTATAGCCTAAAAAACTAATCAGGGGACTGGTTGCCTTTTGGGATAAGATTATACCCGAAACAGCCATTACCAAATATAAAATTAAAAATACAAAGTAATTGTTAACAACAAAATTCACCAGGGATATGCCGCCCAGCCATACTATAAGGGCGTTTACAATAAAGCCGTATAAAAGCACGCTGCCTATAATTAAATTGTAGGTGGAGGGGGTGATGTTATCGGCTCCGTACATACGGGCTTTTCGGCGTGCTTCGGCACTTAAAAATCCGTTGGTTTGAGCATTTCTGTTTTGCATATAAAAACCTCCGTTATGGAAAATTGTTGATAGTATTGTAGCACAGAAATTAAAATAATTCAACACAAAAATAAATAAAAAAATAACGCAAAAAGTTATACTTGATTAAATTATAATACTGTGGTATAATACTTTAAAAAGAACATTTGTTTTTGCGATTTTTATATAAAATATGAAAGGAGCCTGATTATGGATAGACCCGGTTTAACCGAAAAGCAAGAAAAGGTTTACAAGGTAATTGTTCGCTTTCTTTCTGAGGGAATACCTCCAACGGTTCGTGAAATTTGCAGGGAGGCGGGCATAAAATCCACCTCCACCGTACATGGTATTTTGGCCGCTTTGGAGGATGGGGGATATATCTCCCGCAATGCGGGCAACTCCCGCGGTATACGCATAATGGGCAGCTCCCCCTCGGCTCAGGTTCCCGTTTTGGGTAAGGTTACGGCAGGCACTCCTATTTTGGCGGTGGAGCAGATTGAGGATTACATCCCTTATCCCACACGCGATGCCGACGGACTTTTTGCCCTTAGAGTTTCGGGACTTAGTATGCGTGATGCGGGTATTTTAGACGGCGACCTTATTATAGCAGATAAAAATTTAGGCTCTCGCTCGGGGGATATTGTGGTTGCTATGATTGAGGACGAGGCTACTGTTAAACGCTTGGGCTTTGAAAACGGTATGCCTGTGCTTTACCCCGAAAATCCCGATTTTGACCCCATCTATGCCGAAAGAATAGATATTTTAGGCAAGGTTGTGGGCAGCTTCAGACAGTACTGAGAGGTTTTTTATGGAAAGTAATGGTCAAAGTGAAGTTTTGTTGCCAAAGGAAACGCCAAAGGTAAGGTACGCCCTTTTGGACGAGCTTCGTGGATTTTTGGTGCTTTGTATGGTGTTTTATCACGGATTTTTATCTGTAAATAATCTTTTTGGGCTTAAACTCGCTGAGGAACTTTTTGATTTTTTTACCCCTGTGGAGCCCTTTTTTGCAGGCGCTTTTATTCTGCTTTCGGGTATGATGTGCGGATTTTCACACTCAAATTTTTTGCGTGGTGCAAAGTGCTTTGGGGTAGGCGTGGTTATAACTATTGTAACCTGTTTGGCTCCTGAATCCTTTGGAGATATAGCAATTAAATTTGGAATTTTGCATCTTTTAGGATTTTCTATGATGCTTTGCGGAGCCTTGGATTTTGCCCTTAAAAGAACCAATAAATGGGTGGGCTTAATAGCGGCACTTTTGCTCTTTTTTGTTTTTTACGGCGTGCCCAACGATTACACAGATTTTGTTGGTATAAGAAATATTATTCCCACAGAATGGTATTTAAACAAGGAACTTTTTCCCCTTGGCATAACTGCACCGGGATTTTTCTCTGCCGATTATTTCCCCATTTTCCCTTGGATGTTTTTGTTTGTTGCGGGGTATTTTCTCTACAAATTTAATATTCCCCAAAAACACAGTAAAATTTTTGCACCAAAAAGAATAAAGCCATTAGGATTTTTGGGTAGGCACGCTTTGATAATTTACGTTGTGCATCAGCCGCTTATTTATATTATTTGTATGCCTTTTTTGTTTATTTAAAGCTTTAGCGAGAGGTAATTTTTATTTATGAAAAAACAGGTAGAACTTTATACAGATGGTGCTTGTTCGGGTAATCCGGGGCCCGGTGGATGGGGTGCGATTCTTCGTTTTGGCACCCACGAAAAGGAGCTTTCGGGGGGCGAGGAGCAAACCACCAATAACAGAATGGAGTTAACCGCCGTTATTGAGGGGCTTTTGGCTTTAAAGGAGCCTTGTAAGGTTACACTTACCACCGATTCCAAGTACGTTGCCGACGGTCTTTCAAAAGGGTGGGCGGAAAACTGGAAGAAAAACGGCTGGCGTAAGGCTGATAAAAAGCCGGCTCTTAATCCCGATTTATGGGATGAGCTTCTTCGCCTTGCGGATATTCATACCATTGAAATCAACTGGATAAAAGGTCACGCAGGGCACAGCGAAAACGAGCGTTGCGATGCCCTTGCGGTAGCCCAGTCTCAAAAGTTTATAAAAAAGTAGATTTGTAAAATTTTAAAAACTGTGTTATATTTAAAATGTGAAAAATAAATTTAAACGATGGGAGATAATTTTATGACCATTCGCGACGTTACTGAAATACTTTCTGCTGATGTTATCTGCGGTGAGGAAAATTTAGAAAAGGAAGTTCACAACGCTTGCGGTTCAGATATGATGAGCGACGTTTTGGCATTTGTTAAGGATCAATCCTTGCTCATTACGGGACTTTGCAATCCTCAGGTTATTCGTACCGCTGAAATGATGGATATTATTTGCATCTGTTTTGTCAGAGGTAAGGAGCCTGACGAATCTATGGTGGAGCTTGCCAAGGAGCGTGGCATTGTGCTTATGGGCACAAAAATGCGTATGTTCACCGCTTGTGGCGTGCTTTACGAAAAAGGTCTTGGCGGAGGTAAAAGTCAATGTGTATGACAATGAAACTCCATTTTGACGTTTCGGGTGAGGATTTTACCCGAGCAGGGGAGGCATCCGGTAATGTTAAATCCAAGTTGAAACAGCTTGGTATTGCTCCCGATGCCGTTCGTCGTGTTGCTATAGCCCTTTACGAGGGCGAAATAAACCTTGTTATTCACGCAGGGGGCGGAGAAATTGACGTTGAGATTTCCCCTGAGAATATAAAAATGACCCTTAGAGATAAGGGTCCGGGTATTGCCGACGTTGAAAAGGCTATGACTGAGGGTTTTTCCACCGCTACCGAGAATATTCGTTCCCTCGGTTTTGGTGCGGGTATGGGTCTTCCCAATATGAAAAAATATTCCGACGAAATGAAAATCGATACTGAAATAGGCGTAGGCACCACAATTTTTATGCAAGTGAAT
>JAZSJA010000044.1:0-39786 GCA_045534095.1 Acutalibacteraceae bacterium
ACCTATGTTTTTTTATGTATAATTAGAAATACAGTTTTTATTATATTTACTACTCGCCCACGGTTGAATGATTTTAAAATCCCTAACACAGTTATTTATAGAGTCATTAAATACGTTAACATCTCTGTATTTAACAAAAATTTTAACTACAAAATAACTAAGCTTTTGTTGTATTTAAAAAATGTATTTAATTTTAAATTTTATTAATTGATTTTTTTAATCTAATATGTTAAAATGTTAAAGAAAATTAAAAGGAGGTACTAAAATGAAGATTGCATTAATTGCACATGATAAAAAGAAATCGGAAATAACTGATTTAGCTATTAAATACAAGGATGTTTTGTCTAATCACGATTTATTCGCAACCGGCACTACCGGAACTCTTATAATGGGCGAAACCGGTCTTACTATTCACAGAATGAAAAGCGGTCCTCTCGGCGGTGACCAACAAATCGGTGCCATGCTTGCAGATGGCGATTTAGATTTAATCATCTTTTTGCGTGATCCCCTTACAGCACAGCCCCATGAACCTGATGTTTCTGCACTTCTTAGACTTTGTGACGTTCAAAGTATACCCCTCGCTACTAATTTCACTAGTGCTGTAGTTATGCTTGAGGCTTTGCAAAACAAAATTTATTTTAAATAATTTTAATTTTTAGGGTGCAGAACCATCATCTGCACCCTTTATATATTTAGATTTACAAATCTGTTTTTTTCTAAGTAAAAAAAGTTATTTAATATGCCAAAATTCTCTTAAAATACTTGACAACAGTATATTTTTGTTTTAAAATTGTATATCATAATTCTTATATATTATATAAAGGTCGTTACTCCCCTATTTTGTACGACTTAATGTAATGTTATATATTTTTTTGTAAGGAGAGCTTTGTTATGAAATTAATGTACACAGGCAAAACCAAGGATGTTTATGGTTTAGACAACGGCAACGTATTGCTTAAATTTAAGGACGATTGCACCGGTAAAGACGGTGTTTTTGATCCCGGTGAAAATAGTGTAGGTCTTACCATTGAAGGTATTGGTAAAGCAAACCTCGAAACATCTGTTTACTACTTTGAAATGCTTAAAAAAGCTGGCGTAAAAACTCATTACGTAAGTGCTGATATTGAAAACGCTACTATGGAAGTTCTTCCTGCAGAATGTTTTGGTAAAGCGCAGGGCGGTAATGGTCTTGAGGTTATCTGCCGTTTAGTTGCTACCGGTAGCTTTATTCGTAGATACGGCGAATATATTAAAGATGGTACTGTTTTAGAGGGTGGATACGTTGAGTGCACCTTTAAAAACGACGAAAAGGGCGATCCCCTTGTGACCGGCGAAGGACTTGCTGCGTTAGGTGTTATGACTCCTGAGATGTTTGAGAGCATGAAAGAGCAAACCTTAAAAATCACCAAGGTTGTTGCTGACGATCTTAAAACAATTGGCCTTGATTTATGGGATATTAAATTTGAGTTTGGTTACAACAATGGTGAAGTTATTCTTATTGATGAAATTGCTTCCGGTAATATGCGTGTTTACAAAGGCGATACCATTGTTGAACCCGTTGAACTCACTAAACTTATTCTTAACAGATAATAGTTTTGTATATGATTTAAGCCCTACTTTTTGTGGGGCTTAAATTTTTATAAAATATTTTTAAAAAAGTGTTGACTTATTACTCTTTATATGTTAAAATATTATTCGTTCCGAAAATGCGGGTGTAGTTCAATGGCTAGAATTCCAGCCTTCCAAGCTGGCTGTGTGGGTTCGATTCCCATCACCCGCTCCACATTCCCTTAGACAATCGTCTAAGGGTTTCATATTGATTATTTGCGCTGATAGCTCAGCTGGATAGAGCATCTGCCTTCTAAGCAGAGGGTCGGGGGTTCGAGTCCCTCTCAGCGTGCCAAAAAAAGACAGTCTTCGGACTGTCTTTTTTTATCCAATCCAAAGGATTGGTATGTAATCGCCGTAAGGTGTTTAGTTTTATTATATCTAGTGTCTCCTCTTGATTTGCTATAATAAAAATGATATAATTATTTCGGTAAACTCGACTTTGGCGGAGGATGAGCTTTTGAAAATTAAAAAGAAGTTTATTGTGATAATTGTTTTTGTTACTATTTTTATAGCTCTTGTTGTTTGGGTTGCTTGGAGTAACACTGCGTTGGAGTTGAACACTTACACTATTTCTAGTCCACGGTTGCCGAAATGTTTTAACGGCTATCGAATTGCTCATATTTCAGATTTGCATAACGCCCAGATGGGCACGAATAACAAAAACCTTCTAACTATGCTCCAGGAATCAAATCCTAATATTATTGCAATCACCGGTGATCTTATTGACTCTCGCAATACTGATATAGATGTTGCTTTGAAGTTTGTTAAAGAAGCTATAAAGATTGCTCCCTGCTATTATGTAACCGGTAACCACGAGGCTCGTGTCAATGAATATAATGAGTTGAAAAAAGGGTTATTATCTGCTGGAGTTACTGTGCTTGAGGATAATTTCGTTGAAATTGGCGTTGATGGAGAAATAATCAAACTAATTGGCGTTAATGATCCAAGTTTTTATACCGATTATTTGACTGGTGATTCAAAAACAGTTATGCATTCAAAGCTGTCTGTGATTCCCGTAGATGAAGATAGTTTTACCATTTTGCTATCTCACAGACCAGAACTGTTTGACACCTACGTTGATCACGATATTGATTTAATCCTTAGTGGTCATGCACACGGCGGGCAGTTTCGAATTCCGTTTATTGGCGGTGTTGTAGCGCCTAACCAGGGTTTATTTCCGAAATTTGACTCAGGTATTTATACAGAAGGAAATACAAATATGATTGTTAGTCGAGGTATTGGTAATAGTATATTTCCTTTCCGGATCAATAATAGACCGGAAGTTATTCTTATTGAATTAAATTCCACTTATTAAATAGTATGGCTACTCACTTTATTATTCGATTTTCGTAAAAAAGAAGTAACTTCTGTAAACCAAAAGTTACTTCTTTTTTATATCTTATTTTTAATTCATTTTTAGTCTTAATCTAAGTTTATCTGATATCATTGCTATAAATTCACTGTTAGTTGGCTTGCCACGGCTATTGTGAATTGTATATCCAAAGTAAGAATTTAAAACGTTTACATCTCCCCTATCCCACGCCACTTCAATTGCATGGCGAATTGCTCTTTCGACTCTGGAAGATGTTGTGGCATACCTTTTTGCAACTGTTGGATAAAGGGTTTTTGTAACAGAATTTATTATTTCAACGTCTTTAATTGCAAGCATAATTGATTCGCGTAAATAACTATATCCTTTTATGTGTGCAGGTACTCCGATTTGATGTATTATTTCCGTTACCATTAATTCTAAATCTGCATCTGAAAAAGCCATATCATTACATATAATAGGTGTTGTTTCGTTTTTCCAGCCCGAAAGTTGAATCACTCGCTCTGCCATTACTGTTAAATCAAAGGGTTTAATAAAATAATATGAAGCGCCTACCGAAAGAACTTCTTTTTCTAGTTTTAGATTATCAACCGAAGCCATAACAAATACCATAGGCTTTTCTTTTGATGGTAATTCTTTAATCGCAGATAAAACTCCTAAAATATCTAAATTTGGCATAAAAACATCTGCCAAAACAATATCGGGTTTTTGCATTTTTATATAATGCAAGAGTTTTTGACCATCCTTTTCGCACAAGGTTACCGTAATACCATAACTTTTAAGTACATTGGCACAATTTATGCCAAATTCTGACCCATCATCTGTAATCACTAATTTTAATTTGTTTTCCATATTTTTTTGCCTCCTTTAAAATTGCAAATACATTTTAGCATATTATATTACAAAAAGCAAGAGTTTTTTTCAATAAAAATGGAAAATAATTGATATTTAGGTCGATAAAATACATTCGTTTTCGATTATATGTAACTCTTTTCGACTAAATTTGGAAATGAAGACGATTTTTTTTACAAAAAACAACATTTTATGCTATTTAAACCCGGGCGTTGATGGTTTCGTACGATTATTCATACAAACAGCTCGTTTTAGAGAGTTTTTTCCGTATTTATCGCGAATCGTGAAGATGTTATTTTCTATAGCGGTATCATTTTTATCATAATACTCATAAATCATATTCAATTGTTTGCCCTCTAAGTTTTCGATTAAATTTATCACTCTTACTCCAACAGCCCTTAGCGGAACTGCTAAACAAAAATTTTTATTAAAAAGCTCCATAGCTGATTTTGCAATAGTCATAGAAATATCGGTAGGCATAGAAAGTTGCATTCTATATTCTTTGCCTTCAAATTTATTATTTAAAACATTTATCACTATCCCTTTCGCTAACAGATGTTCTTTTTTTAACTTTATGCTTATTTCCTCAGAAAATTCTAAAAAAGCAGCAAAGACTTCAGTTTCTTTAGTTAAATCTTTTTCTGTGGTAGCAGAATGACCTATACTTTTTGGCTTTTGATGGTCATTATAAGCACGAACTGAATCCAAATCTTCTCCTAATGCCATTTTGCGAAGCAAAATGCCATTCTTCCCTATTGTGTTTTTTAGTGATATTTCGTTCGCGTTAGCCAAATCTCCAATGGTAAAAATCCCCATATCATTAAATGTTTTATTTAACGCTTTTCCAACCATCAAAAGTTCTTTGCACTTCATTTTCCAAATTGTGTTTTTTAAAACATCAGGAGTAATAACTGTTATGGCATCAGGTTTTTTTAAATCTGAGCCCAATTTTGCAAGAGTTTTTGTAAAACTAACACCTATAGAAACGGTGAGTCCTAATTCTTGTTTTATTTTTTCTCTTATTTCATTAGCGATTTTCTCGCCTTTAAAAAAATCAATGTTTTTATTTGTAATTTCCACCCAACATTCATCTATTCCAAATGGTTCTACTTTGTCGGTATATTTTAGGTAAATTTGATGAGCTTTTTTTGAAAGACGTTCATAAAGATTGAAATCAGGGCTTAGTGTAATTAAATCAGGGCATTTTTTTCTAGCTTCCCAAATAGTTTCTGCGGTTACAATCCCAAAATTTTTAGCAACGTTGTTTTTAGCTAAAACTATACCATGGCGTTTTTTGGCGTCGCCGCAAATTGCTACAGGTAAATCCTTTAACGTTGGATTTACCGAAAGCGTAGCAGAGGCGAAAAAATTATTTAAATCACAATGTAAAATTATTCTTTGCATAAACAGCCCCTCCCTCAAAAGAACAAATGTTCTTTTAGAATTATACCGTATTTTAACTGTTTTTTCAAGTGGTAAAATTGTGAAAAATAAAAAACAGCCGAACAATGTCGGCTGTGAAAATCAAACTATTCTCCGTTTGGAAAATTAAACTCAGAAGAATTATACTCCGGTTTATTGTTTTTATTACTATTATTTTTATTTGAGGCTTTAGTGGTGTAACTAGAGCCTCCGGGATCTTTTAAGAGTTTAACCTGAATATCAATAGTTTTCTTATTTTTTATTGAGTAAATTTTTAAATCAAGGGTATCATTTGGTGAAGCGGCATCGATAATATCCAAAATAATATTAGCGTCTGTTATCTTAGTTTTATTCACGTGAGTTATGATATCATTAGCTTTAACCGATTTGCCGTATAAGCCACTATCTTTATCTATGGTGGCAATTTTAAGTCCGCAAGGTAGGTTTGCTAATTCAGCGGAAAGCTCATCTATGTGCAGATATGAAATCCCAAGTTTTGCTCTTCCCTCGACAGTTTTGTGCTTTATCAAAGAATCTACAACTTTTTTCATTGTAGTTGTGGGGATTGCATAGCCAACGCTATCATATCCGCTTATCATACGTTTTGCAGAGGTTATACCAATAACTTGACCGTAAATATTACAAAGTGCTCCTCCGGAACTACCGGGATTCAGAGCAGTATCTGTTTGTATTAAACTATTTGAATAATTAGATGTTGTGTTTACTCTGGTTGAAAGAACGGAAATAATTCCCTCGGATGCGATGGATGGGCTAGTTGCACCATTAGGTCTACCAATTGCTATAACACTCTCCCCTACAACAGATTCATCAGAATTTCCAAATTGTGCAGGGATGAACTTAGCTTTTTTTGCATTGGAGATTTTCAAAACTGCTAAATCGCTTCTTGTATCACCTGCTACGTAAACTGCGGAATAGACTTTTTTGTCATGAGTGTAAATCTTGAATTTAGCAGCAGGAATACCATCGTAAATATGATCATTGGTAACAATATAACCATCTTCAGAATAAATAACACCCGTAGCTGCTCCGGCGATACCTTCATCCTCGTTATAAACACAAACGCCAACTATTGATGGTGAGGTTTTGGTGTAAATTTGTGAAACGGCCAAGGCTTTTTCGGGTAATGGTTTTGATGCAAGGTCAACGGTAACTTTTTGAGGTTGATATGTGGTACCTTTACCTAAGTAATAACCACCGGTTAAACTGGCACTGACAACGATTAACAATACTAAAATAGTGGCAAAAACTTTTACGCCTTTACCGAACGTTGGTTGTTCCAATGGCTGGTAATCGTTTTTTTCTATTTTGGGCATTATGGGTGGAACAGGTGTTATTGGTTGAGTTTTGCTATCCTCACCAAAGCGGGTTTGAGGGTTATTAACATTTACGTCCTCTAATGAATTCGTAGGGCTTATTTCAGGATCCAGTTCAATCTCTACTTCCTCTGTGGTGGCAGTTTCTGAATCATTTTCAGTTATTGGCTTTTCAGAAAAGTTGTTTTCATCACTTAAAAATTTATTTTCGTTCATAAACATTAACCTCTGTTAAAACTATTTTTTATTTTTGATTTTTTTAGTCTCTAAAATTGGTTTGCAAGGCAAAACAAAGGTGAATTCCGTAAAATTATTCAATTCGCTTTTAACGGAAATTTTTCCACCGTGTATTGAAATAATTGCATTCGCCAAATGCAAACCGAGCCCCGTACTATCTTTTACAGCTGAACGTGATTTATCGGTTTTATAAAATCTTTCAAACACATATGGAATATCTTTTTCCTTAATTCCCTCGCCTGTGTTACTGATTTTAAATTGAATAAAATTATCATAAGAGTTTATCTCAAATCGAATATTTCCCTTTTCGTTTGTAAATTTTATAGCGTTATCTACTAAATTATAAACAACTTGATAAATTAAATCATAATCGGCATTGATTGTAGTGGGTGAAATATCCTCCAAGCCATCAATACTAAGCTTCCGAGCTTCAATTCGTTGTTCTTGCGAAAGGATAATTTTAACAGTCATATCCAACAAATCAAAATCAGAACGATTTATTTGCATTTCTCCCGATTCTAATTTTGAAAGGCTTAACATTGATTGTACTAAGCGAGAAAGCCTTTTAATTTCGTTGGAAATAATATCTAAATAATATGCTTGTTTTTCAGGAGGAATGGTGCCATCTATAATTCCGTCGATAAAACCACCTATAGTGGTCATAGGAGTTTTAAATTCGTGTGAAATATTAGCGATAAAATGTCGTCTTGTTCCCTCAAGCTGCACCAGAGAATTGGTCATTTGATTAAAAGCAATAGCCAATTCACCAATTTCGTTGTTACCCGTTACGGGTATTCTTTTTGAAAAATCACCCTTAGCCATACTTCTCGAGGCTTCCGCCATAAGCTGTAATGGTTTCGTGAATTTATAAGAAATATAAAATTCAGCAAAAAACATAAATATTATGGGGAAAATCGCCGAAAAAAGAAACAGTTTAAAAATAGAGTTAAAAAAATTATGAATATTAGTGGGCGAAATGCTTGAAAAAACAAAACCAACCAAATTAGCATTGCTATCAAAAAGTTTCGTTGCATAAGTGAATTTTACAGTTGAGAAATGACCGTCTAATTTTCCGGATTCATTGAAATCTCCGGCACTCACACGATTGATAATACTGTTTGGAATAGGCTTTTGATTGTGTTCGCAATCGCCGTCTATGCTCCAATCTTTACAACTACAAAGCAAAACAGCACCATTTAAATCGGTAATAAAAATATCCGATTCAGCCACCTCGGAAATGGTTCGAAAAAGCACTATGCTTTCATCATCATAGTTTTGTAAATCGTTTTTTTGTGATGCTAAAGAGACTATAGCGTTACAATTTTCTTTAAGCATACTTTTCTTTTCATCGGTTATATAATTGGAAACAAAAATGCTTAGTAAAACTATTATAATTACAAAACTGGAAATAATAACAATGGTATTTACCAAAAAGAATTTTTTCAAAAAAGTTACTTTCATTTAAATATCCCGTTATTTTGTTTCAAATTTATAGCCAACGCCCCAAACTGTTTTTAAGGCCCATTTATCAGAAATATCTTCAAGTTTTTCTCTGAGGCGTTTTACGTGAACATCAACGGTACGCGAATCACCATAGTAATCAAATCCCCATACCTCATCTAACAACTGATTTCTTGTAAACACACGATTGGGATTTTTAGCTAAATGAAAAATAAGTTCAAGTTCTTTGGGCGGAGTATCTATCTGCTTACCATCCACAATAAGCTCATAATTGGTTAAATTGATAACAAGTTTATCATATTTAACTACTTTTTGATTCTCATCTTCGCTATAGGTGCGTCTGAGAACGGCCTTTATACGAGCCATAACCTCTTTTGTGTCAAAAGGTTTAGTAATGTAGTCATCGGCACCAAGCTCCAACCCTAAAACTTTATCAAAGGTTTCACCCTTGGCTGTAAGCATAATTATAGGGGTATCAGAAAATTTTCTAATTTCTCTGCAAACCTGCCAACCATCTAACTTAGGTAACATAATATCTAATAAAATTAACTTTGGATTATGTTCGGTGACAGCCTCAAGAGCTGCAGCACCATCATTGGCAACAATAGGCTCATAACCATCTTTTTCAACATACAATCTAAGAAGTTCGCAAATGTTCTGATCATCATCAACAATCAATATTTTAACACCATTCATATTTATAACTCCTCCATTTAAACTTCATTATAAACATTAACATAAATTTAGATAAGTTGTATTAATATATTGTAAATATTCGTTGTAAAAACTATAAATTTATTATATCATAAAAAATATTCAATAGCAAATAAAAAAATTTAAAATAGGGCTTCTCTTTTTGAGAAAAATTTGGTATAATAAAGTAGCATAATGTGTTTTTACAATTTATACCCATAAAGGTGGCAAATTTATGTACGTTGAAATAAATGGTTTAAATATAAATTATACTGATTATGGTTCAGGAAAAACTATACTACTTTTGCATGGTTGGGGTTCTTCTTTGGATGTATGGAATAGAATAACAGAATACTTTAAAGCTAAAGGCGGATATAGAATAGTCGCTTTAGATTTTCCGGGTTGCGGTAAATCTCCCATCCCCGACTCCCCTCTTGAACTTGAAGATTACACAAATCTGGTAATAGGTTTTTGTAACTATTTAAAAATAGAAAATCCTATTATCTTTGGCCATTCAAACGGCGGTAGAGTAACACTTGCGCTTTTAGGTCAAGGTCTGATAACCGCTGAAAAGGTTGTTCTATTTGGCTCGGCCGGTATTAAAGCAAAAGCCACACCTAAAAAAACACTAAAAATTGCTGCTTTTAAAACTGCAAAATTCTTTTTAACACTTCCGGGTGTTAAAAATCATACAGAAGAGTTGCTTCAAAAAACAAGAAATTATTTTGGTTCCAGCGATTATAATAACGCACCTGAAGTTATGAGAAAAACCTTGGTTTCTCTTGTTAATTCTGATATTTCGAACCTATTACCAAACGTAAAATGTCCAACTCTTTTAATTTGGGGCAGTAATGATACAGCCGTCCCTGTAAGTGATGCAAAAAAAATGGAAAAACTTATCCCCGACGCCGGCTTGTGTGTATTAGAGGGATGTAGCCATTTTGCTTTTATTGAGCGTCCATACGATGTTGAAATGATATTAAATAGTTTTATTAAATAGTTTTCGGAGGTATATAAAGTTGTTGACTTTTTGGTTGATATTTTCTTTGATTTTGTTTTCTGCGGGTGCTATTTTTTCTATGCAACGGCAATTACAAATGTTTCAACAAAACTCCTATTTCCCTACACGATATATTAAATGGATTAAAACATCTTTTTCCTTTAAATTTCTTTATTCCGCACTCTTTTTTATAATTACATCTGCTTTAGCAATTGTTAAAGCCATTCACTTTTTACCAATAATAGCGATTATTGAAGTTACCTTTCGTATGATAAACTGCAAAAGCAATATGAACAAATCAATCAAAAAACTAGTTTACACCGCAAGGGTTAAACGAATGATAATAACTTCGATAATTTTATTGAGTTTGTTACTACTGCTTGGTACATTTATACCCACAATGTTATTAAGCAGCGTTTTTGTAGTTGTTTTATTATTATTGGTTCATTTTTCTGAGATTTTAGTTTTATCTGTTAATTTTATAAATAAACCCATTGAAAATTCGATAAACAACTATTATATTAATGATGCTAAAAAAATTCTGGCACAACATAAAAACTTAACCACTATCGGTGTTACAGGAAGTTATGGTAAAACAAGTGTTAAATTTATTTTAAACAGAATTTTAAATGAAGCTTACAATACCACTGCAACTCCTGAGAGCTTTAATACTCCTATGGGAATAGTTCGTACCGTTCGCCAGCATATGAAACCGCAAACCGATGTTTTTATTGCAGAAATGGGAGCTAAAAATATAGGTGATATAAAAGAACTTTGCGACCTATGTCATCCTAAAATGGGAATAATTACTGCTGTTGGTCCTCAACATTTAGAAACTTTCGGAAGTATTGAAAACGTTGCAAAAACCAAATTTGAATTAGCAGATGAGGTTTTTAAAAATACAGACGGAAAAATTTACGTAAATTTTGATAGCTCCTCTGCTAAAGAGTATGCAAAATCACTTGATAATAAAGAAAAAATCATCTCCTTTGGTACTGATTTAGAATGTGATTGTAAAGCAGAAAACATCCTCTCAACGCCTAACGGCACAGCCTTTAAAGTGATTTATAAAAACTACGACTTCCCCATCGCTTGCCGACTTTTAGGCAAACATAGTATCACCAATATTTTAGGTGCTGTTGCGATAGCTTTAGATTTAGGTGTTAGCGAGAAAAAAATTCGTTTTGCTGTATCCTCCTTAAAGCCCACCGAACATCGCTTAGAAATAAAACCGTTTTTAAACGGTTCCGTTTTAATTGACGATGCGTATAATTCCAATCCGGAGGGTTGCTTGGAAGCCGTAAGAGTGTTAGGTTCTTTTGATTCTATGAAACGAATAATTGTCACTCCCGGTTTAGTTGAGCTTGGTGACAAAGAATATGAATATAACTATGCCTTAGGAGAGGAAGCGACAAAACATTGTGACTATATTGTGTTGGTTGGTCAAAAACGTGCTATACCAATGCGAGATGCAATAAGCAAAACAAATTTCGCTTCCGACAAGGTGCTGGTTGTTGATGATTTTAAAAGTGCTATGCAGTTTTTGAAATCATCAACCGATAATAATACTGTTGTTTTATTTGAAAATGATTTACCTGACAATTATGCAGGATAATTTTATAGAGGTGTTTACAAATGATTATTGATAATGGACTAATAAACGTTGCTGTTTTTTTTGGCGGAGATTCTGTTGAACATGAGGTTTCTATTATTTCTGCCGTTCAAGCTATGACACATTTAAATCGTGATAAATATAATGTTATTCCTGTTTATTTATCAAAAAGCGGAATTATGTATACTTCTGCCTCAATGTTTGAAATAGATAATTTCAGAAAAATTGATGAATTAATTTCAAAGTCTAAGGTTGCACATATTTTTAATGACGGCCAAGGCGTAGTATTAAAAACTGAAAAAAAGAATGATTTTTCAGGCAAAAAACCAATAAAACTCGACGTTGCTTTCCCTATAGTACATGGAACAAACTGTGAAGATGGGTCTCTTCAAGGATATTTTGAAACTCTACGCATTCCATATGTTGGCTGTGATGTCTTAGCTTCCTCTGTTGGAATGGATAAAGCTATTTTTAAAAGTATTTTGCGTACTGTTGGTATCCCTGTTTTGGATTGCATTCGTTTTAACGCTTCAGATTATTCAGAGTTTTCTGCCACTATTCTTCAAAGAATAAATTCATCAATTGGATTCCCTCTAATAGTAAAACCGGTAAATTTAGGCTCTAGCATTGGTATTAGTAAGGTTAATTCAGAATCTGAGTTAAGCAAAGCTATCGAAACGGCATTTACCTATTCGGATTCCGTGCTTGTTGAAAAAGCTGTCCAAAATTTAAGAGAAATAAATTGCTCTGTACTTGGAGATGTTACTGAATGCATCGCCTCTCCTTGTGAAGAACCTTTTGGAAGTGATGAAATTCTTTCTTATGAAGATAAATATACAAACTCTTCAAAAACCAAAGGTATGGCATCATTAAAACGAAAAATTCCGGCAGATATCCCCGACTCTCTTACCGAATCAATCAAAGAATTTGCATGCAGAACTTTTAAAGCGATTGGTGGTCATGGTGTAGTAAGAATTGATTTTCTTATGGATGATCAAAGTAAGGAGATTTTTGTAAATGAAATCAACACCATCCCTGGCTCCCTTGCTTTTTATTTGTGGGAAGCAGATGGTATGAAATATACCGAAATGCTTGATAAACTTATTTCTCTTGCTTTTTCAAGACAACGCAAAAGAGAAAATTTACGTTTTGAGATAGATACCAATATATTGTCCGAATGCGGATCATTTGGTACAAAGGGTTCAAAGGGAAGCAAAATGTAATTTTGGAGTGATTCTTTTTTGACAAACTTATTACTTAAACTTTTTATTAAAAATAACCAAGAAACGGCGGATCCTGGGATTCGCCGTAAATATGTTAATCTTGGAAGTATTGTCGGCATATTGTGTAATGTAGTTTTATTTGCTATTAAATTCACTATCGGCTTATTGGCGGGAAGTATGTCTATTTTGGCAGATGCCTTTAACAACTTAACAGATATTGGATCTTCGGTTGTTACAATGATAGGATTTAGATTATCAGAAAAGCCGGCCGATAAAGAACATCCTTTTGGGCACGGCAGATTTGAATATATGTCTGCAATGTTAGTTGCCATAATTATTTTATTGGTCGGTTTTGAACTTTTTAAATCTTCGGCTGAGAAAATTTTTAGTCCAACCGATCTAAAAATAAGCATATATACCATTATTCTGCTAGTAATTTCTGTAATTATTAAACTTTGGATGTTTTTCTTTAATAGAAAATTGGGTAAAAAAATAAACTCCACGGGGTTGATTGCTACTGCTCAGGATAGTGTAAACGATTCTATTGCAACCTTTGCGGTCCTTATTTCTGTAGTGATTTTCAATGTTTTTGGCGTAAATATCGACCCATATGTAGGTGTGTTAGTAGCCGCTTTTATCCTCTATTCCGGACTGAAAACAATAAAGGAGACCCTCGATCCCCTATTAGGAATGCCACCCGAAAAAGAAACGATCGATTCAATTCTTAAAATAGTTTTAGCTAATGATAATTTTGTAGGTATACATGATTTAATCGTTCATAATTACGGCCCGGGTAGATCCTTCGCATCCCTCCACGTAGAAGTGCCGGCAGATGCTGATATAGTAGCTTGCCACGAAGACATAGACGCTTGTGAAAAAGAGCTACACAATACTCTTGGCATTGAAGTAGTCATACATATGGATCCAATTGCAGTAAATGATGAAAATACACAAAAAACCAAAGAGAAAGTATCAAAAGCAATTTCTTTATACGATAAAAGGTTGTCAATCCACGATTTTAGGATGGTTGATGGTGAAGAACAGATTAATTTAATCTTTGATGTAGTCGTGCCTAGTGAAATTTCTATCAAAGATTCTGCATTTAAAGAAAAAATTAATAAAATTTGTAAAGAAATAGACCCTAGATACGTAGCGGTAATTACCATTGATAGAGATTATACTTCTATCTCATAGTTTAAAATAACGGAGGATTTGTTTTGTTTGACGTTATAATTATCGGCGGTGGAGCTGCAGGTCTTTCAACTGCAGTTATGCTCAAAAAACTAAATAGAAAAATCAACATCGCAATTATTGAGCAATTAGATAGAGTGGGCAAAAAAATCAGTGTAACCGGCAACGGTCGTTGTAATATCACAAACAAGAATATAACTGAAAAAAATTATTACTCAAACAACATTGCAAAAGCCATGCACATACTAAACGATTTTGATTTAAATAAAACAAAAGATTTCTTTAGTTCAATTGGCGTTGAGATGTGTTTTGAAAACCAAAAGGCTTATCCGTATTCTCTACAAGCCTCTTCGGTAGTTGATGCTTTACGTTTTTCCGCTTCTAATTTAGGTGTAGAGATGTTTACATCTACAAAAGTCAATGGAATTTTCCGTAAAAACAACCACTTTTATGTTTCTACCGATAATACAAGCGTTTCTGGTGATTTCTTTAAATCGTATGTTGTAATAGTGGCTACCGGTGGCCTTGCAGGAGGAAGTAAACTCGGCTCAAATGGTGACGGATATAAATTTCTTAAATTATTTGGTCATAATATAGTTTCTGAATCTCCTGTAATTGTTCAAGTAAAAACCGAAAACAACATCACCAAGAGTTTAAAAGGTATAAAGGTTAATGCACAAGTTGCTATAACACGTGACTCTAAACATATCGCTAGCGATTACGGAGAAGTTTTGTTTTGCGATTACGGTCTTTCAGGTCCTCCTGTATTGCAACTTTCAAGATACTGCAAAAAAGGCACGGTTATTTCATTAGATATGTTCAAGGATATAGAGCTGAACAGCTTAACTAAACTTATATCTGTTAGACGAAATATTTTTAAAGGTGTTGCTTTAACCGAATTTTTTGCAGGCTTATTACATAAACGCATCGGTCAAACTATCCTAAAATCCTGTGACATTCCACTTTCTAATACAGCCGAAACACTTGCCGATTCCGATTGTATAAAAATAGCCAAAAAACTAAAAGCCTTTGAATTTAAGGTTATTGGAAATACAGGGTTTGTAAATGCTCAAGCCACCTCTGGTGGAGCTGATTTAAAAGAGTTTGATATGGGACTTATGTCTAAAAAATGCAACGGATTATTTGCAATTGGTGAAGTTTTGGACGTTGATGGTGATTGCGGAGGTTACAATTTACAATGGGCTTGGAGCAGCGCTAATGCGGTATCTAAATCAGTAATTTCGTTTTTGGAGAAATAAAATGATAAAAATACAAAATGTAATGACCCCAATACGCTCCAAAAGTACTGTTTTTGAAATAGTTGGAAACGCTTTGAAAATAGATTATAATAACATAAAATCTGCAAAACTTATAAAACGTGCTATTGATGCACGCAAAAAACCAGATGTTTATTTTTGCGATGCGTATTTGGTTGAACTAAGTTCCCCAGCTCTTGAAAAATCCGCAGTAAAAAAGAATAAAAATGTAGATTTCTATGAATCCAAACCATATGTATGGAAAAAAACGCTCAAATCCCCCTCCACATCCCCTATTATTATCGGTTCAGGTCCTGCCGGATTATTCGCTGCGTTAACATTAGCCAAAGCGGGTATTCCTCCGATAATTATTGAACAAGGTGAACCTGTTGATCAGCGCACAAAATCTGTTGAGAAATTTTGGACTATGGGTGTTTTAAATGAAAAATCTAACGTTCAATTTGGCGAAGGCGGAGCAGGTACTTTTTCTGACGGAAAATTAAATACCGGAATCAAAGATCCGAGATGTCGTACAGTATTAGAAGAGTTTCACCGATTTGGAGCAAACGAAGATATACTTATAAATGCGAAACCGCACATCGGAACTGACGTTTTACGAAACGTAGTAAAAAACATCAGAAAAGAAATCGAATCTTTAGGCGGTAAGTATTATTTTAACACAAAATTCCTTGAACCTATCGTTAAGAGTGGTGCAATAACTGCTGTTTTGCTACAAAGCGAAGGCGAAACTTTTGAATTACCCTGCAATAACTTGATTTTAGCCATTGGAAACGCCTCAAGAGAAACCTATCGCACCCTATTTGCAAAAGGTTTAAATATAATTCCCAAGCCTTTCGCAATTGGCGTTAGAATAGAACATTTGCAAAGTGATATCAATTCTTCTCGATATTCCAAGGAAAATGCTGATATATTACCTGCCGCAGATTACAAATTATCTACACATCTTCCAAGTGGGCGAGGCGTTTATACTTTTTGTATGTGTCCCGGTGGTGTTGTAGTTAACTCAGCAAGTGAAAATAAAACTTATGTAACAAACGGAATGAGTTATCAAAGCCGAAGTGAACGCAATTCCAACTCAGCACTTCTTGTTGGAATTAATGAAAAAGATTTTGTTCATTTAAGCGAAAATACACCTTTTGGTGGTATTATTCTGCAAGAGAATATTGAAAAGAAGGCTTTTGAAATAACAAATGGCAATGGAGTGCCTGTTCAATGTGTTGGTAATTTCCTTGATAATTCAAAGGAGAATAAAATCACCGATATTCAACCTACCGTAAAGCCTAATTTCTTTTTAACTAATATGGATTTGATTTTTCCCGAGTATATCACAGAATCCTTAAAATTAGCACTACCTATTTTTGATAAACAAATAAAGGGTTTTTCTAGGGATTCGGCCGTTATCACAGCGCCCGAAACCAGAAGTTCAACACCAATCAGAATATTAAGAAACGAAAAATATATTTCAAATATATTAGGCATTTTTCCTTGTGGTGAAGGTTCCGGTTATGCCGGTGGTATTACTTCTTCAGCGGTTGACGGAATTAAAACGGCCGAAGCCGTAATTAAGCAAATTAATAGTATATAAAAACAGAAACTATCGTTATTGATAGTTTCTGTTTTTTGTTAAAATTTATATTCAATTTTAAGTTCGCCTTTTTTCATATATACCGAAACTTCACTTAAATAAGAATCTGCATTTTCAATAATAGTATTAATAACTTTATCTTCAATGCCTTTCCTTATCATATTTCTAAGATCTCTTGCACCACGCTTGCTTCCTGTACATTCAGCGGCAAAATGTCTTTGAACATCTTTAGTAAAATTAAAATCAATTGCCTTCTCTTTAAGTGTATCGCCTAATTCGTTTAAATTAAGCTCGGCTATTTCTTCCAAAGCATTTTCATTTAATTCGTCAAAAACAACAATTTCATCTACACGAGAAATAAATTCAGGTCTTAGGAATTCTTCAAGTGCTTTAACAGCTTTCTCGCGGGTAGCATCTGATGTAGATTTTCCGAATCCCATCAAATTCTCTCCTCTATCGCTTCCGGCATTAGATGTCATAATGATTATTGTATTTTCAAAATTAACTAATCTACCTTGTGCATCGGTGATTCTACCATCATCTAAGATTTGTAGCATAACGTTTAATACGTCGGGATGAGCTTTTTCAATCTCATCAAAAAGAATAACGCTGTATGGTTTTCTTCTTACCTTTTCAGTGAGTTGGCCTGCCTCGTCGTATCCCACGTAACCCGGAGGGGCTCCGATTAAACGGGAAACGGAATGCTTTTCCATAAATTCGGACATATCGAATCTAAGGAGAGTATCAGGAGTTTGGAATAATCTATCAGCCAAAACTTTTGCAAGTTCAGTTTTACCAACACCGGTAGGACCAACAAAAATAAAGGATGCAGGTCTTTTGTTTTTTGATATTTTAATCCTAGAACGCTTAACAGCTGCAGAAACTAATTCAACGGCCTCACTTTGCCCTTTAACCTTTGACGCAAGTTCTTCGGTTAAATTGGTTAAACGTTTAAGGTCGCTTTCTTTTACCTTTGAAGCGGGAATTCCTGTCCAAAGTTCAATAACTCTTGCTAAATCATCATCGGTAACAAGGTTTTGAGATGCAGGAACATAAAGATCATTAGCTTTTGATTTGCAAACAGCGAGTTCAGATTTTAACTTTGCTAATTTCTCATAATCAATATCTTCAAGCTTTGCGTTTTCCTCTTCCTCCTGCATGGAGAGTTCCGCAATGCGTTTATTAACGGCATATAATTCATCAATAGCCTTATTACGAAGTGCAGCACAAGCACAAGCTTCATCCATTAAATCTATTGCTTTATCCGGTAAATATCTGTCTGTGATATAACGCTCCGATAACTTTACACATGATTTTAAAATATCATCAGTAATTTTAATATTATGATATCCCTCATAGTAAGGGCGGACACAACCTAAAATTTTAAGTGTATTTTCAAAGGATGGCTCTTCAATAATAACAGGCTGAAAACGACGTTCCAAAGCGGCGTCTTTTTCTATATACTGACGATATTCTTTTAGAGTAGTTGCGCCGATAACGTGAATTTCACCTCGTGATAATGCGGGTTTTAATATATTGCCGGCGTTCATAGCACCTTCAGAATTACCTGCACCTACAATATTATGAACCTCATCAATAAAAAGGATGATATTACCTGCTTCTTTAATTTCGTCAACCAAGCCTTTAACTCTACTCTCAAACTGACCTCTAAACTGTGTACCGGCAACAAGTCCGGTTAGATCCAAAAGCCAGATTTCTTGGTCTAAAAGTCTTGCGGGAGCTTCGCCTGATGCAATTTTCATTGCCAGACCTTCAACAATAGCTGTTTTGCCTACACCGGGCTCACCAATAAGACAAGGATTGTTTTTAGAACGACGAGAAAGAATTTGTATGGTTCGATAAAGTTCTTCATCTCTGCCAACAATTGCGTCAATCTTGCCTTCCTTAGCTCTTTGAGTAAGGTTGGTGCAATACATATCCAAATATTTTTTCTTGCCCTTTTTCTTTTTATCGGATTTCTTTTTGTTTTTATCCTTATCATCATTTTCGGATTCATCTGAATTTTCACTACTATTATTGCCGCCGAAAATTTGATTTAAAAACGGAAAAACAGGTGCACCGCCCGACTCAAAATCATCCATATCTCCCATTTCGGCAAGTTCTTCATTAGCCATAGCCATTAAATCTTGTGGGGACATACCACCCATCATTTCGTTCATATGCTCAGAGATTTCTTCAATATTTTCATCTGAAATATTCATACTTTTAAGCATATCATCAATGGGTTTTATTCCAGCCTCTTTAGCACATAATATACAAAGCCCATTAGGAGGGTTTTTGGGATTGTTAGCATCGGAGATAAAGACAACTGCCGGTCTTTTATTGCATTTAGAACAAAGCTTCATTTTAAAAAATAACTCCTTAATTTTGAATAACAAATATAATTATTTAAATGGGGTGAATCCCATTAAAAACTTAAATATAATAGATTCATTGACATTTTCTTGTGTAAAACACAAAAATCCATTTTCGGTCATGGAAATAACAAACATCATGACCATAACGAAAATCAGGGCAAAAATAGTACCCTTTAAAAATCCAATGATACCGCCTAAAAATCTATTCAGTTTACCAATTAAAGGTAAATTGAAAATTTTATTGATTATTTTAGCAAGAGTTTTAACAAAAAACATTAAAATAATAAAAAGTAAAACAGTAACCACCGTTTTAATAATTGGCAGTATTGCAGGTTTTACGGTTGCATCGGTTGCCGCTTTTGCAATAGCGTTTGCCGTAGAATTGCCGGTATCGCTATTAGAAATAGTATACTTTAAATTATCTTTAGATTCTTGTGCGTTATTTTTGTTGTTGACTACTATATCAGGCAAAGAATTCCAAATTTGATTTACTTTTTCATCAGCATTATCTTCAGCAGAAAAATTTGTTTCATTTGTAACATCTTCTACTATACTTGGTCCAATAAACGTATCATAAACAATGTTTGAAACAGGACCACTTAAAGTAAGTGCCAAGAAAATAGCCAAAAAATATCCAACTAACTCAATAACGGTACGAACAAAACCTCGTTTTGCAGATGAATAGACGTAAAATGATATAATTAAAACAATAATCAGATCTAATATCCACCACATAACGTTCTCCTCAATATAAAAACTATTTGGCTGAGACTAAACTAATATTGATATTTTTAAAAGATAAAAATCCGCCTTCCACACCTAAAATATATTCAGGCTTGGAATCTAAGGTTATATTATTTTCTTTTTTACGGGAAAAATTAAAATAAACAACCTTGTTTCCTGATAAAACATAAACTTTACCGTCTGAAACGGAAATATCATCTATAATACCATTATATTCAAACTCGTGCTTAACCTTGCCTGAAGAATCAAACAAAACGATACTTGAGCGACCCGCTTCACCATATAAAGCTAAATGATAACTTGAAGTTTTATTATAATAGCTAGGTGCACCAAAATTATTTTTATTGGTTATTTGCCCCGATTCCCACTTTGCAAAAACGAGATTTTTATCAGAAGAATAAATAAAATTAGATGATGAAACAGATTCTAATTTATAAACAGTTTCGTTGGGAAGTTCTTTAATATAAATAGGTTCTTTCCTTTCGGTATCCAAACAATAAATTTGAGATAAAAAGGCTCCGTTGCTCACCTTCAAAACAGCAAGAGCAACGTACTGTCCATCGTCAGAAATAGCAATGTCACTAACCAGTCCATCGGCGAGATACCATGTGTAATACTGTTCCATATTTTTATCAAAAACCTTAATTTCCGCTGAATAAGAAGCGGAATCACAAACAAAAGCAACGCTTCCGTTATATGAAATATCTGCAGAATAAATAGGTTGTGATAAATTTTCTTCAAATAGTGCCTCTGAATTATTTGCAATAATGAATTTATTGCTTTCGCGATTATAAATCAGCACACGTTCTTCTGCGATATCTAAAACAGGATTGCTAAAATTATGTTGTAACAATAAAAAGTTTTTTCCTGAATAATTATATCCACATAAATGAGTATTGGTAAGAGCAAAGTACTTATCGCTTGCAGATTGCAATGATAAAATCTTTGTGCCGGATAAAACTGCAGGATACTCGCCGTCGCCCATCAAAGCGAAAGCGTTTGTTATACGCTCGATTGGTCCGGTTGGAGATGTAAAACAAAAAATCAAAACTGATACTATTAAAATCAAAGATACGCAATAAGTAACTATGCGTTTCTTTTTTATCTCGCCTTTCTTGCCCCTAATAACAGAGAAAGAAGGTCTCTTTTTTTGCAAATTATTTCTTTGTCTGTTTTGAATTTGATTGGTAGAGTTAGAAGACTTTCTGCGAAAATCGGAAGTATTATTTTTATTAGGTTGGACATTTCTTTTGGCAGATGTATTTTTGGCTGTTTTTTCAGAATCCATTTTAATTTCTGAAATTTCTTTTTCGATGTTCTTTGATTTTTTTATATTTACATCACCGGGTTTTTTGAATTTAACGGTACGTTTAGTACGTATTTTTTGTACTTTTTTTCTATCAGCCAATTCCTATCACTCTCCCCTTTCAAAAATGGTTAAATCGTTATCATAAAAAACTTTTTCAAGATATAATCCGCACGGAGGTACAGTAATGCCCAAAAGATTTCTATTACCTGTTTCAAAGGCGTTTTTAACATCTAATGCTGTGATTTTACCGGTAGAGTATCCTAAAAGAGTCCCCGCCATAATACGAACCATATTATATAAAAATCCATCGGCCTTAACAAAAAAATTAATCCGATTTTTTTGTTGTTCAATATAACATTCGTAAACAGTTCTTACGGTATCAACCACTGTTCTGTTGATAGATGAAAATGCCTCAAAATTATGTTTGCCTTTAAGTAATTCGCAAAATTCATTAGCTTTTTTTAAATCAATGGTGTTTTTTATTTGTAAGGTTCGACCATCTAAAAAAGGATCTCTAATTTTGCTACACAAAAATGAATAACAATAAAGCTTTCCGGTTGAAGAATATCTGGCATGGAATTCATTTGATACATCAAAACAATTTATAGCAGAAATATCATTAGGTAACACAGCGTTAAGCCCAAAAACAAGTCCGCTGTTAGGGATATCTACATTTGTATCAAAATGGCAAAAAAAGGATTTGGCGTGTACTCCCGAATCGGTTCTGCTACAACCCGTAACATCGGGACGGTGTTTTAAAACCTTTAAAAGAGCATCTTGCAAGACCTCTTGAATGGTGATGCCGTTGGGCTGAACTTGCCAACCGCAATAATTAGAACCTAAATATGCAATTTCAAGCAATTTTCTGCCCATAAACTCACCAACCTTAAAAAATTCTAAGCAAAATTATAGTAGCACAAATACATAAAATAAAAAACAGAACAATAAAATCAATAAAAGATGGGGAAAGTTTTTTCATTCGTGTCCTTCCCTTTCCACCTCTATAGCATCTACAGTCCATAGCTTCAGCTAATTCATACGCACGCCTGACAGCAGAAAAAAGTAGTGGTATCAAAATAGGCATAAGTGCTTTGATTCTTTTAAGAAGTCCACCGCTTTCTATATTGGCACCTCTTGCTTTTTGGGCTGACATAATTTTATTAGTCTCATCTGTTAGGGTAGGAATGAATCGCAGTGCGATGGTCATCATCATAGCAAGGGTATGAACTGCTTCACCTAATCCGATAAATCTCAAGGGTGAAAGTAAACTTTCAATACCGTCAGTAAGCTCGGTGGGAGTTGTTGTGTAGGTTAAAACGGAGCTTACAAGAATCATAATAACAATTCTAACAGCCATAAAAACAGCACGGTATACACCACCAGAGGTAACTCTAAATATCCACCAAGAAAAAAGCACGGTACCTTCGCTGATATAAAATATATTCAGCAGCGTAGTTAAAATTATAATAGCAATTATAGGTTTTAAGTTTCGCAAGTACATAGTCAAGGGCACTTTTGTAAGTAACAAAATAGCCAACGTTGCAATAACCAATAATCCAAGTCCATAAAAATCAGGTGCGAGAAAAACAAAAACAATAAAGGTGATTATTTCCACTATTTTAAATCTTGGATCTAGTTTGTGAATAAATGATGCCGTATTAAAATATTGTCCCAAAGTAAAATTGTTAATCATTCTAATCACCTCGACCAAGCAATTTTAAAATGGCTTTTTTGGCTTCTGAAACGGTGAAAATATCAGTCGAAACATCAAGACCTTTGCTTTTAAGTTCTAACATTACACGTGTAATCATAGGGACGTCTAAATCCAGTTTGTTCATTTCTTCAGCATCTTTAAAAACTTGATTTACAGTATCAAACATTTTAACTTCACCATTTTTAAGAACGAGAAGTTTGCTACACATTTTACTTAAATCTTCCATACTATGAGAAACAATAATAACACCAGCATCTGTTTTCTCTTGATATTGATTTATAGCCTTAAAAAGCATATCTCTACCTATTGGATCCAATCCCGCAGTCGGCTCATCCAGGACTAAAACTTCAGGCTCCATTGTTAAAATACCTGCCAAAGCAACTCGACGCTTTTCACCGCCTGACAGTTCAAAAGGAGATTTGTTCAAATTCTCCTTACTGATTCCTAAAAGGGACGAATAAAATAGAATTCTGGATTTTATCTCTTCATCAGTAAGCCCCATATTTTTAGGACCGTAAGCTATATCTTTGTATACAGTTTCTTCAAAAAGCTGATATTCGGGATACTGAAAAACCAAACCAACTTTAAAACGTTTTTGATAAATTTCTTTTGAGTTTTCCCACAAATCTTTTTCATCTAAAAAAATAGTACCGCTATCAGGTTTTATTAAACCATTTAATGTTTGTAGAAGAGTGGATTTGCCGGAACCGGTATGCCCAATTATTCCAATAGTCTCACCCTTTTCAATAGAAAAAGATATATTGTTAATTGCAGCGTTATGCACCGTACCCACTTGTGGATAGGTAAAAGAAATATTTTTCGCTTTTAATATACTCAATTCTTTGACCCTCCAAAAACAGAAGAAAATATTTCATCTGCGGCAGCTTGTGGTGAAATAAAACCGGTATTTATATTTAATCCGCATTCTTTAAGTTCGGTTAATAATTCGGTAGTCTGAGGTAAGGTTAGCCCGGATTTTTTTAAAATATCAGACATTGAAAAAACCTCAGGCGGTGTTCCATCGGCAACAATCTCACCTTTGTTCATCACCAGCACTCTATCGGCATTCGCTGCTTCCTCCATAAAATGCGTGATCAAAATTATGGTTATGCCTTTTTCTTTATTAAGTTTTGTTATAGTGTTTATAACCTCACGACGACCAATAGGGTCAAGCATAGCAGTAGGCTCGTCCAAAACAATACATTCAGGTTCCATAGCGAGAATGCCCGCCAAAGCAACACGTTGCTTTTGACCACCCGACAACTGATGTGGAGCAGATTTTGCAAATTCGCTCATACCTACATTTTCCAAAGCTAAATCAACTCTGCGACGAATCTCTTTTGGCTCGATGCCTAAATTTTCCGGACCAAAGGCTACATCCTCTTCAACAATGGTACAAATAATCTGATTGTCCGGATTTTGGAAAACCAAGCCCAATCTTCTGCGAATTTCATATTCGTTATTTTCATCACTAGTATCAAGACCATCAATGAGCACTGTCCCGCTACTGGGCTTAATCATACCGTTAAGCAATTTAGCAAGTGTAGATTTACCAGAACCGTTATGACCTAAAATAACGGTAAAACTGCCTTTATCAATATCGAGATTTAGGTTGGTGACAGCAGATTTTTTCAAAAGGTCTTCATCGTATTTAAATGTTGTGTTTATAACTTCAATAAACTTATTTTGCATAATCAATCCATCTTCCAAATCGTGGTATTACCTGCAGGCATAACCAAACTACGAGAGGTAACTTTCAGGCCGATTTCGTCGGTAGTTACAATACCTCTGCCCTTAGCGATATACTGTTCTACCATAAAATTTAACACGGTAGATGACAAACCGGCTGTATATGTATTAAGTAAAAAGAAAATTGGTTTATCACTTAAAATTTGAGAAGTAAGCTTTAAAAGTTCTTCTAAATTATTTTCAAGTTTCCAAACCTCACCGTTAGGACCCCTACCATATGAAGGTGGATCCATAACTATGCCATCGTATTTATTGCCCCTACGAATTTCACGTTCTACAAATTTTTTGCAATCATCAATAAGCCATCTAACAGGTTTATCTGCAACTCCAGAAGCAATAGCGTTTTCTTTAGCCCACGCAACCATACCTTTAGATGCATCGACATGAGTAACGTTAGCACCGGCTTTTAAACAAGCGACGGTTGCTCCTCCGGTATAGGCAAAAAGATTTAACACCTTAACAGGGCGGTTTTGTTTTTTTATAATATCTTGCATCAAAGACCAATTAACTGCCTGCTCCGGGAAAAGACCTGTATGCTTAAATCCCATAGGCTTTAAATTGAATTTCAAATCATTATAGGAAACACTCCAAACGTCGGGAACTTTTTTTAAAGGTTCCCAATATCCTCCACCAGAACTGCTCCTGTGATAAATAGCGTGTGCATTGTTCCAAAGCTTATAATCTTGGGGAAGATCCCAAATAGCTTGTGGATCAGGCCGAATAAGAAATATATCTCCCCAACGCTCTAATCTGTTGGATCTGTTGGCATCGATAAGCTCATAATCATTAAAATCTTTAACAAATCTCATTAACTCTTACTCTTTATAACTGCAGCAACTTCTTTTGCCAACGCAGCAATCTCCTTAATATTTTTTCCTTCAAGCATTACACGAATAAGTGGCTCAGTACCGGAGGCTCTAACTAAAATTCTTCCGTTATCGCCAAGTTTTTTAGAAACTTTATCTATAGCATTTAAGATTTCTTCATCTGTTTTAAGTAAAGCTTTGAGTTCGGCAGATGCAGGAACGTTAACCATAGTTTGTGGATAAACCTGCATAACAGAAGCAAGCTCGGAAGCTTTTTTGCCTGTTTTGGCCATAATTGAAGCAAATTGAACACCTGTAAGTTGTCCATCACCAGTAGTAGCAAAATCCTTAAAAATAATATGTCCCGATTGTTCTCCACCGATAACATAATCATTTTTAAGCATTTCTTCGAGAACGTATCTGTCACCTACTCCGGTTTCGGAAACGTTAATACCATTCTCCTTAGCAAACTGCTTAAAACCAATATTGGTCATAACGGTAACAACGGCGGTATCACCTTTTAATTTACCTTGCTCTTTAAGAGATTTAGCGAAAACAGCAATTAATTGATCGCCATCAATAAGATTGCCTTTCTCATCTACCGCTAGGCAACGATCGCTATCACCATCAAAAGCTAAACCTAAATCCATACCATAAGCATTTACGTAGTCAATAAGGCCGTTCATATGAGTAGAACCACAGTTAGCGTTTATATTTTCGCCATCAGGATTTGCATGCATTATATGAAGGTCGGCACCCAAAGCTTTGAAAATTCTTTGTGCAGTATATGATGCACTACCGTTTGAACAATCTAATGCGATTTTGAGGCCGGAAAAGTTAGCGTCTGTTGAATCTATAATATGATCAATATATTTATCGATATAGTCGTGACGTATAAAAACATTACCAACGTCTCCACCGGTAGGAAAATTAATTGGTGACATATCATCTAAAACCAAAGATTCAATTTCTTCTTCAATGGAATCGGGTAATTTAAATCCTGAGTTATTAAATAATTTAATACCGTTATATTCGCAAGGATTATGTGAAGCAGAGATCATAACACCCGCATCGGCACCACAATCACCAATAAGATATGCAACGGCAGGAGTTGGAATAAAACCTGCCAAAACAACATCGGCACCCACCGAACAAAGACCGGCTGCCAAAGCCATTTCAAGCATATTAGACGATGCTCTGGTATCTTTACCGATTAAAACCTTGGGATGTTTCACATTCTCGCGTGTTAAAACAAACGCAGCTGCACGTCCTATATTCATAGCCATTTCGCAAGTTAACTCACTGTTAGCAATTCCTCTAGCACCATCAGTACCAAATAGTCTTCCCATTTTTAAACCCTCCAAAAATCAAATCAAAGATTGTTGACCAATTTTCTTTATATTAAGATGTTGATAAGCAGCATCGGTTACCATTCTTCCGCGACTTGTTCTCATCAAAAATCCTATTTGCATTAAATATGGTTCATAAACGTCTTCAATAGTAATACTTTCTTCACCCACGGCCGCCGCTAAGGTTTCAAGACCGACAGGGCCACCACCATAATTGTTGATAATTGTTTTTAGCATTATTCTATCAAATTCATCAAGACCTAAATGATCTATTTCGAATCTTTCAAGAGCATTCATAGCCACCTGCTCTGTAATGATGCCATCATATTCAATTTGGGCGATATCTCGCACACGCTTTAAAAGTCGATTAGCAATACGCGGTGTTCCTCTAGAGCGTGAAGCAATTTCAAGAGCACCATCTTTATCAATTTCAATACCCAAAATACCCGCAGAGCGTGTAACGATTTGTGCCAATTGTTCCGGCGTATAAAGTTCAAGTCGTAAAAGGACGCCAAACCTATCTCTAAGCGGGGCTGTAAGTTGACCGGAACGAGTGGTTGCACCCACCAAAGTAAAGTGTGGCAAATTAAGCCTGATGGACTGTGCGGCAGGCCCTTTTCCAATAATAATATCTAAAGAAAAATCTTCCATAGCAGGGTAAAGAATTTCTTCAACAGTGCGAGGCAAACGATGGATTTCATCAATAAAAAGCACGTCACCCTCAGATAATGATGACAAAATTGCCGCTAAATCCCCTGCTTTTTCAATGGCGGGACCAGATGTAACACGCAAATTAACACCGAGCTCAGTAGCGATAATACCCGAAAGTGTAGTTTTACCAAGTCCGGGGGGTCCATACAACAAAACGTGATCTAATGCCTCGTGACGCATATTTGCCGCTTTAATATAAATAGAAAGATTGTCCTTAACCTTATCTTGCCCTATATATTCATCTAAATGTTTTGGACGTAAAGAAATTTCAACTTCTTCATCTTGATAATTATATTCCGGAGCAACTATTCTATTTTCATAATCCATTTCATCCATAATCTAGTTCTCCTTTAATATTTCCCCGAAGATAATTTTGCAAGTGCTTGTTTTATAATTTCCTCAGTTGAGAGTGCAGGATTCAAACCTTGCACAGCTCTATTGGCCTCCACTTGCAAAAAGCCTAAGGAAACAAGTGCAGAAACAGCACTTCTTAAATTATTTTGAGGTAGTTCTACGTTAACGTTAGCGGAAGAATTTGCAACATCAATCTCGCGTGGTAAAGCACCTATTTTATCTTTAAGTTCTAAAACTATACGCTGAGCAAGCTTAGGTCCAACACCACTCGCCGCAGTTAAAGCTTTATAATCTCCCGCCGCCACGTAAGTGTATAAATAATCGGGAGTAAATTCCGAAAGAATCGCAATACCAACTTTAGGTCCAACGCCATTTACAGAGGTAATAAGCTTAAACGCCTTCATTTCATCTTTATTTATAAAACCAAATAAATCAGCCGCATCTTCTCTAATGGCTAAATAAGTATACAAAAAAACGTTTTCACCTATTTTAGGAAGGGCTGCAGTCGTTTTTAAAGTTACTGTGCATTTATATCCTACTCCGCCGCATTCAACAACAGCCAAATTTGGTTCATTTTCAATAAGTCTACCATTTAAAGAATAAATCATCTTTTAGCTCCTATCATTTGTTTAAATATAAGAGAAGATGCACTATGACAATGACAAATCGCCATAGCTAAAGCATCAGCGGTATCATCAGGCTTAGGACACTTTTCAAGATTCAAAAGCCTTCTGGTAAGCTCCATTACTTGGGTCTTTTCTGCCTTTCCGTAACCTGTAACGGATTGTTTTACTTGAAGAGGTGTATATTCAAAAACAGGTATACGCATTTTTTCAGCAGCCAAAAGAATTACCCCTCTGGCTTGAGCAACATCGATAGCAGTTGTAGTATTGGTATTGAAAAAAAGTTTTTCAATTGAAATCGCTTCGGGCTTATATTCTTCTAAAATTTGCAAAATATCATCATAAATTTTTTCAAGCCTTGAAGAAAATTTAACACCCGCCTTGGTAGTGACTGCACCGAAGGTTATCGGAGAAAATTTATTATTCTCATACTTTACTATCCCGTACCCTACAATAGCGTAGCCCGGATCTATACCTAAAACTATCATTTTTCCACCTATCTAAATATACATATAAATAGCCAATTTATCACAAATACATTATATCATAAATATTCCATTACGGCAACGTTTATTTTAATAAATTTATAAATTATTAAATATTTTTTTAATTTATCAAGCACAACAAATACTAAATTGTTATATCCTAAGGACGATTTTCAAATTTAAAGGTTTGAATAATATTTTTTCTATTAAAAAATGCAAAAAATCCAAATTACAATCTAAGTTTCGAATTTAAACCAGATGCTAAAGGTTACAAATTTTAATATAAAAGGTTACAGTTTTATCATAATTAAGAAAACCGTTTGACGAATCACTAAAATTATGCTATAATGAGTAAAAAATAAGTACGAATCTTAATTTATTTTAGGAGTAGATATTATGCTATTGATGAACAACCCTTCTACGGGTGACCCAGGTTTAAATCCGGTTGTTTTAGTCTTATTTATCATCTGTGCAACACTTATAGTTGCTTGTTTGGTTTGGGCATTTTTGCTTAATAGAAAAAACTCAAAAACCAATCAAACTATTAATACTGTTACCGAAGAAGATGAACTGATTGAAACAACTATCGTCGAAGAAATTGAAGATCTAAACCCAGACAACAAAGAGGAAATTTAAAATCTACATAAAAAATAAGCGGTGGGCTGATGCGCCTGCCGCTTATTTTTTGTACATTAAAAAAGGCGGCTATCATTATAAGATAACCACCTTAAAACATTATCAATTATCGTTGTACACGACCGCTACCATCGCCGCCTGCGAGTTTTTCAACCTCAGAAACGCCAACACGGTTAAAGTCACCCTCAATAGAGTGTTTAAGAGCAGAAGCAGCAACTGCAAATTCAATTGCACCTTGTGTATCCTTACCATTGAGCAATGCGTAAATAAGACCGGCGCCAAAACTGTCGCCACCGCCTACACGGTCAACGATATGTAGGTGATATTCTTTAGAGAAGCAATAATTCTCACCATCAAAAAGCATACCGGCCCAATCGTTATCGTTTGCGGAAATAGACGTGCGGAGTGTAATGGCAACCTTTTCGAAACCGAAGGTATCCATAAGCTGCTTAGCAACAGATTTATAACCTTCTTTATTTAATTTACCGCCATAAATGTCGGTGTTTTCTGCCTCAATACCAAATACGTCTTTTGCATCTTCTTCGTTAGCAATACAAACATCAACGTACTTGCAAAGTTCGCTCATTGCAGCTCTGGCCTCATCACGAGTCCATAACTTGCCGCGATAGTTAAGGTCGCAAGAAATCTTAACACCCTTATTTTTTGCAGCAATACAAGCTTCCTTGCAAATCTCAACAAGGTTACCACCAAGGGCGGGAGTGATACCGGTAAAGTGGAACCAATCGGCACCCTCAAAAATTGCGTCCCAATCGAAATCCTCGCTTTTTGCTTGCTGAATAGCTGAATAAGCTCTATCATAAATGCAAACACTACCACGTTGTGAGGCACCTTTTTCAAGATAATAAATACCTACTCTCTCGCCACCACGAGTGATATCTTTTGTATCAACACCAAAATAGCGAAGAGAATCAACGGCCGCCTGACCAATTGCATGTTTAGGAAGTTTAGTAACAAACGAAGCCTCCATACCATAATTAGCGAGAGAAACTGCTACGTTAGCCTCACCGCCGCCAAAAGTAGCCTGCATTTGATCGTTTTGGAAAAATCTATAATAACCATTAGGTGCAAGGCGAAGCATAATCTCGCCAAAAGTAACTATCTTACCCATTATCCACGAACCTCCTTAACAATTTTAACCGACTCTTTACAAAGCTCAGTGATTTCATCCCATTTTTGATTATCAATTAAGTCTGCAGTAACCATATAGGAACCACCGCATGCACAAATAATAGGACAAGCAAGATATTCGTTTAAGTTTTTAAGCGAAATGCCTCCTGTAGGCATAACCTTGAACATTGGGAAAGGTGCTGCCATAGCTTTAATTTTAGAAAGACCGCCCGACTGCTCTGCAGGGAAGAATTTCAAAACTTTAAGACCGAGTCTGTAAGCAGCGTGATAGTCAGTAGGTGTGGTGCAACCGGGGAAGATTGCAATGCCCTTTTGTTGACAATACTTTACAAGCTCAACATCAAGGCCGGGGGAAACTATGAATTTGGCACCTGCCTCAATAGCCTCATCTACTTGGGCCTCACACATAACTGTACCGGCGCCAACTAACATATCAGGCTGTGCCTCAGACATAAGTTTAATTGCCTTTGCGGCACCTGCAGCACGGAAAGTAACCTCGGCCACAGGAACACCACCATCACAAAGTGCTTTAGCTAAACCGGCAGCATCTTTTTCGGGGTTGTTGAGTTTTATAACGGGAACAACACCAATGCTACTGATTTTTTCAAAAATAGTATCCATTTTTTTAACCTCCATTTAATATTGACAGAATAAACTACAAGGAGTATAATCTAAATGTATTTTAACATACTATCCCCCATTTTTCGCTAATTATATTACCTAATTTACAAACTATATTACGAAGGTGCAATTATGGACAACTTTTTAGCCAATGGAGCAAAGGCCTCAATTTCGATTGGAAGTATTAAAGATTTAAGCGGAAATATGCTACTTAAAATGTGGAATGCAGAAATACCCTCAGGCAAACTGTTATTCCAACATCACTGTCACATTTGCTTTGAAATAACAGTTGTTGATCATGGTAGCGGTATATACGCAACCAATAACAATAAATATCAAATGTCAGCCGGTGATATTTTTATTTTCTCTAGCAATGAATATCATTGCATTACTGAAGTTGGTGCAACAGGTTTGAAGCTTACCAATTTGCATTTTGAACCAAGATATTTGTGGGGGAATTCAGTAGACAGTTTTAGTGAAGAGAATATGAATTTTTGTTTTAATCATAGCAAAAACTTTAAAAATCGCATCAAGGCAAATGATGCAAAAAATATTTTAAATTATATAGAACTAATAAAAAACGAACTGCATAACAAGGAAAGTGAATATCAACTACAGGTAAAATCACTTTTAAATTTATTGCTTATAAATTTGGTCAGGAATTTTGATTATTCAGATGAAAACAACTCTATAAACAGCCTTCAGTTTAAAAATATTAAGCATATCTTGAGTTTCATCGATGAACATTTTACTGAAAAACTTTCCCTTAACGAACTTGCAGAACTCGCCGGAATGAGCCCGAATTATTTTTCTGCATTTTTCAAAAAAATAAGTGGTGTAACCCTTTGGGATTACATAAGCAGTAAACGAATAAATAAAGCCGTTCAACTTATTCGAACCCCAAATTCAGGAAAAAATATGTTAGAAATTGCTACTCTATGCGGATTTAATAACACCACTAACTTTAATAAAATGTTTAGACGTATAACCGGTATGACCCCAAGTGAATACAAGAAAAACACAAATTTAATGATACATTAAATATAAAAATCAAAAAACTTAGAGGACGTCTTTTTTTGGACGTCCTCTTTAAAATAATGATAACTTTTAAATTTTAGTTTTTGTTATGCTTATCGCTTATTATTTTATAAATAAAAGCTCCTGCAAGACTAATAACTACGGTGGTAACAAAAACAACCAGTGCTAAAAGGTAGCTTTTAGTACCAAGGGCGTCTCCGCCGATGGTAGAGGTAACGATTGCAGGAATTCTACCAAAGGAACAGATAACAATAAGTTTCCATAATTTTATATCGGTTATACCTGCAAAGTAACAAAGTAAATCTTTTGGAGTTCCCGGTAAAATGAAAATTACAGAAAAAAGAAAAATTCTTTTAGGTGAAGATTTTAAAAATTTCACCTTTTCAATTTGTTCTTTTTTAAAAAACAGGCTTACAAATCTCATTCCATATTTTCTAGCAAAAAGTAAAACCAAAATGCTGCCAATTGCAGAAGCACCAAGGCAAAGCATTGTTCCCTCCACAGCTCCAAAAGCATAGCCGGCAACCATCTCAAATGGTTCGCCTGGCAAAAAAGCGGCGATTATTTGTAAAATCACCATACCCACGTACGCAATTCTTCCTAATATGCCGTTAGAATTAACCCAAATGCGAAATTCTTCGGGCTCAGATACGGATTTCACCATAGGTCTTGCAATAGCCCAACACGCAACGCACACTAACGCAAGAGTGAAAAGAACAAAACTAATTTTTAAAATTCGTCTATCCATTTTTAATTTCATACTTTTTCCTTTATTTGCCCGGCTTTTTCTTTCCAAACGGACGCAATAGTCTTTGGTAAAATAAGTTTTGCACCTTTTTTTACAATTTCAAAAGTTGCCTTGTTGGAATAGGTAATTTCTCCATCCATATTTATGGCAACCGTACGATTAGCTTCTACCTCGACTTTTTGGCAGGTACCAATTTTACAAAAATCAAGATTAGTATGGGTGCCTGCACGATATTTTTTAAGCAAAGTTAAAATTTTAAGTCTTGGAACCACCGATATTACAGAATAATTTAAAGTTCCGTCAAAAGGTTCCGCCTTAGGAGTCGGATAAAATCCACCACCATAATAAGGTGCATTGGCAACAACTGCAAAAAGGGATTTTTGCTTTATAATTTTTTCTCCGTTATTGATTTTGATTTTTAAATTGACGCCCATCCTACTAAAAAAAGTATAAATAAGTGCCAAAACATAAGCCATTTTACCTGAAACCAGAGGCCACTTTTTGAATTTAGACATATGGGAGGCAACGGTAGCATCCATACCTATTGAGCAAGAATTAAGAGCATATTTATCTCCCAACTTTATAAGGTCAACTGAAAGTTCGTCGCCATCAACTAAAGCCGGAACATCCAAAAACAATTCTTTATCAGAATAGTACGAAATATAGTCGTTCGCACTACCGCAAGGAACAACGCCTAAAGATACGTTTTCATACCCGAAAATTCCATTTAAAACCTCAAATGCTGTACCCTCGCCACCGCAAGCGTAAATACGATACTCTCCCCCGCTTTCGGCAAGTTTTTTTGAGTATTCCATAGCCTCGCCTTGGGCGGTGGTATAAAAAATCTCATATTCGCCGCCATTTTTCTTAAAATATTCCTTTACTGCCTCCGCAAACGGCGTTTGAATCTTACCTTTGCCCGCAGTAGGATTTATTATAAATATATATTTCATTATTTTTCCTCTTTAAAATCAGATTTAAAATATGAATAGAGTTGACATTTTATCATTCCGTTGTAAAGCTTGCGACGTTTATCCGCGGATCTGCCAAATCTAGCTTCAAAATCGTCATTTGGACAAATTACAAAATACTTTTTGCCACGCTCTTTTGGCATTACCTTGCCCATAGTCTTATAAAGCTCTTCCGCTTCCTTAATCTCTAACAGACGCTCTCCGTAGGGTGGATTGGTAATAACCAACGCTCTATCTTCAATAATTTTGAAGTCAGAAACATCTTTAATTGATGCGGTTATCAAATCACCAACGCCTGCTTTTTTGGCATTTTGTAAAGTTAAATCCACAGCTCCCTTTTCAATATCCGAGCCAATACCCCTAAATTCGACATTAGATTTTATTGAATCCAGGGCTATTTTTCTTTGATTTGCAAAGGCTTTTTTATACGCTTCGCCAAATTTTTCAGCGGCAAAATTACGTTTTAAGCCGGGTGCGATGTTTTTAGCAATTAAGGCGGCCTCTACCAAAATTGTACCCGAACCGCAAAATGGATCATACAAAACGGTATCAGGAAAAATTCTTGCCTGATAACACATAGCGGCTGCCAAGGTTTCCTTAATTGGAGCTTCTAAAGAATGAGCTCTGTACCCACGCTTGTGAAGACCCTCACCAGAAGAATCTATTGCGACTACAACGTTGTCTTTTTGAATAGAAAATCTAATTTTATGAACGGGCCCGGTTTCTTTAAACCAATCAATTTTATAGGATTGTTTAAGCCTTTCTACAATAGCTTTTTTTATAATAGCTTGGCAATCAGGAACGCTGTGTAAATTAGAGTTTATTGAATATCCCGTAACAGGAAATGCGTCATCCTTACCAATGAAATCTTCCCAACTTATTTTTTTAACCGATTGGAACAAATCTTCAAAGGATATTGCGTTAAATCTGCCGGTAACAATTAGTATCCTTTCGGCAGTTCTGGAAAATATGTTGGCTTTTGCAAGGGTGTTTTCATCACCCTCAAAAAACACTCTTCCATTTTCGGGAGATACGTTTTTTATATCTAATCTTTTTAATTCATCAGCCAAAATACCCTCAACACCAAACATACAAGGCGCCAACATCAAAAATTTACTCATTTATTTTCTCCATTTAAATAATAGCTGTTTTATGGCGTGTAACGTGGCACCCAATATTAACTGCAACAGGCAGACCAGCGATGTGGGTGGGCGCATATTCTACGTTAACTCCAAGTGCAGTGGTTAACCCACCAAAGCCTTGAGGGCCGATTCCAAGTGCATTTATTTTTACTAGCAGTTCTTTCTCTAGTTCAGCATAAAAAGGGTTTGGGTTAGAACTTTCTAAAGAACGGCAAAGTGCTTTTTTAGAAAGGAGAGCACATTCCTCAAAATCACCACCAATACCAACACCAATAACCATAGGTGGACATGGATTGCTACCTGCGGCTTTAACAATATCTAAAACAGCTTCGATAACCCCATTTCTGCCAGCCGCAGGAACCAACATTCTGACTCCACTCATATTCTCGCTACCAAATCCCTTGGGGGCGGCCATAATTTCAACACGATCACCCTCAACTATTTCAGTGTGTATTATAGCAGGAGTATTATCTTTTGTATTAACCCTGTTTAAGGGGTCAGATACCACCGATTTGCGAAGCAAACCTTCCTCGTACGCCGCTTTAACACCTTTATTTATAGCATCATTAAAACTGCCGCCAACAAAATGTACATCTTGTCCAACTTTTACAAAAACAATGGCCATTCCGGTATCCTGACATATGGGGACGGAGATCTCATCAGCAGCTTCAAGATTTTCCACAAGGGTATCCAGAACAGTTTTAGCGGTAGTATTTGTTTCGACCTTTTGAAAAGAACAGATAGCGTTATAAACATCACAAGGTAGTTTCATATTAGCATCAATAAAAAGTTTTTTTATTGTGCTTTCAATTATAGAAACATCAATTTCACGCAAAATAAACACACTCCTTAAAACCAAAAACAGGACAGACGAGTTTAAGCGTCTGCCCTAAAATAAACTATTTTACTGCACCACGTTTAGGCCGGCGCACTTCTGTATTTTTACGTTTAAGATCAGAGAATTTTTCGTCGCTAGTTTGTTTAAACTTGCTCATCATATCCTCAAAAGAGGCACCCTCATTTTTAGAAGAAGTCCAAACAAAGGAATTATCGGGTTTTGGCGGAGTAACATTTCTTTGTGGACGTCTAGTACGCTCGCCAGGTTGGGGATCTAAGGCACGTTTAATGCTAAGACTGATCTTACCATCATCGCTTATAGATAAAACCTTTGCTTTAACGCTGTCGCCTTCTTTAACAAAATCACGGATTTCATTAACGTATGTTCTGGCAACCTCAGAAATATGTACCATACCGGTTACGCCTTCACTAATTTCAACAAAAACACCGAATTTTGTAATACCGGTAATTTTTCCTTCAACAATTTCTCCAACATTTGGCTGAGTGCTCAAAAAAAATCCTCCTTGAGTTAAGAAAACCTTAACTTATAATACAAAAATAATATTTATTGACCGGAAATGTCAATATAAACTTCTTCATCAGGATAATAATATCCTAAACGATCACGAGCAGCTTTTTCGATAAGTTCGGTTTCGTTACCACTCTCTAAATAATGCTTCGCTTCCTCAATTTTTAAATTAATCTCATTATAGTAGGCGTTTTTGGAACTTTCTTCCCTTTTCTTACCGATTAACTCAACCTGTAAGCTTGTGAAAGAAATAATTATATAAACAGTAAAAGCCAAAAATAAAATTCTAAAAATAATGCTTTTACGTTTTTTACCGGTATAAGCCATAGAATTTCATCCATTCAAAAAATAATATAGATTTATTATACACAATACCTACCGCAGTTTCAAGAGTTTTTTTCAATTATTTGATTATTTTTTCTTTTTTTAATAAACGTAACTTTTTTTACAGATTTTACAGCCGAAAAAACGAAATTAGAAATATAAAAAGCAACCTTTTCTAATATTTTTCTGTAATGATAACTTAATAATTTTATGTATTTTTTTAGTGGTTTAAGTAACAGGAAAAATAATTGTGATAAGGTCACCCTGTAAATTAAAAATCCTAAAAAACTACCTAGTAAAACATAGCCTCTAATTTGTCCATTTGAAAAAACAATACAAAATGAAAACAGAGAAAAAGCTGACACTATCCAAAAAACAATATCACTAATAAAAATAAAAATAGTACTTCTTTTAAATAGCAACCTATCGAATTTAAACAAATCATATATAATCGCTATTGACACGCCCATAATTACTGAATACCAAAAACAGAGTTGTTGATTAAAACTACTTATTTCCCACATTATTTAAACAGACGGCTTAAAAATCCGGATTTCTTCTCAGAATCATTTATGTAAACTAGTGCGTATACGTTTCCATGCAAGGTAAGGTCTCCAACATTTGAAATGAAATTTTCTATTTTGAGTCCCTCTCCCCTTATGGTTAACTGGCCTTTTGTTGTTTTAAGTTGAACAGCTTCTTCTTCAAAGCTTTCCACCTCTGTCACTCCGGAAAGTACAAGTTTATTTCTGTTTTCTAAAATTAAATTGTGGTTATTTTCAGGTAAATTGTTTGAACTATTCACCGCCTATCCCCCCTTTTTTTATATTGAAGTTAACGTGAATTTTTCGTAAAGCTTTGTTAAAGCCTTTTTTTCAATTCTTGAAACGTATGAGCGTGAAATTCCAAGTTGCTTTGCAACCTCTCTTTGAGTTTTCTCTTTTCCGCCAATTAAACCAAAACGCAAGCCAATTATCATTTTTTCTCTCGAAGTCAACACCTCATCCATAAATTTCTGTAGTTTTTCGGTTTTTATTTTTAAATCGATCTCATCTAAAATATTATTATCATCTGCAATAACATCCATTAGAGATAAATTATTTCCGTCTTTATCCGTTTCAATTGGATCGTTTATAGAAACGTCTTGGGAAGTTTTTTTAAGTGCTCTAAAATGCATTAAAATTTCATTTGCTATCCTCACACAAATCGGTTTTAGTATCACGACGAAAATTCTCAGTAGTATCTTCGTCGTAATCTACGTCCGAAAACTCAATGAGTTCTTCGTCTTCTTCCGATTCTATTTCAACGTGTTTTATGCAAGGTGTGATATCGGGAAGCTCCATATCACCGTCCTGCGAACCAAATAAAATAACGTGTGCATTTTCGCCATCCCAAATTACACGGCGTACAATACTCCCGATGACGGCTCTCTTTTGTTCGTAGGACATATCATCAATAGTGTTTTTGAAAACGCCCAGCATCTGACGAAGTACGTCAAACTGGGTATCGCTGAAAGCGTGTTCGGCGGTAAGACTTATCATTTCGTCAATACCCTGTGAAATTTTATCAATCTCAGTATTCATTTCGTTAATACGGGCGACTATTGATTTTTTGGCAGAATTATCATCCAACTCGGCAAGTGTATCGATGAGTGAGCTGACCTTTTTCTCAAGGTCGGCTTTTTCTTTTTTCATCGTACTTAACTTCTGCTCATACTGCTCACGGTTGCCGGTGTAGAAAATCTTACTTTTTTCAAGCTGCCCCACAAAATCACTTTTTTCACTTGCTAGTTGCTTGATTTTCTCAATAACCGCAAGGTCTAATGTGTTACCGTTTGCGTTACGCTTATTGCAAAGGTCTTTTTTGCTACGCTCTTTCATCTTGCAGACATAGGTATATATGATATCACCGTCAGCAGTTTTCCGTTTTGAGAGCTTTGGGTACATACGGTTTCCGCAAGAGCAGAATAAAAGTCCCGTAAGCAAGGCTTCGTTTCTTCTCGGTCTGCGGAAGGATTTTGACTTGTTCCGTTCAAGGTTATCCTGAACACCTACCCAAACCTTGCCGGGGATAATACCTTGATGCTCACCAACCGACACAATCCAATCACTGACAGGGTTATAAACAGTTGCTTTGCCTTTTTCTTGGTCTGTACGGTTGTAGGCTAAAATTCCGTGTACGCCGTCAAATTCTTGCTTTGTCGAAAATAGATCCGCATCCTTTAGTTTGAAGAATTCATAAGCTTCTTCGTCCGCAATCATATATACGGGATTTTGAAGTATGGATTTAATTGAAAAGCGTGTGAAGTGATTGCCATTTTTAGTCATTACTCTACGCTGTATCAATTCTGCCTCGGTGAGTGTTAAAGAGCCTGTTTTAATAAACAAATCAAAGATAAGCTTAACTGTCTCGGCTTCTTCAGGAATAAGTTTTAGCTTACAAGCCTTTTTGGTCTTGCCATCAACCGTAACACTCTTAACACTTTCGCTGCAATAACCTGTGGGTGTATTACCACCAAGCCAACGTCCTGTCTTTGCCAATTCGTGCATATTATCTCTAATACGCTCGGCAATGGTCTCACGTTCGAGTTGTGCGAATACAGAGGCAATATACATCATTGCTCTGCCCATTGGTGTTGCAGGTGAACTGTGCATATCTGGCGATGGTGTGGGCAAGGGATATCTGAACCGTCCAGAACTGACAGCTGAGCGGTTTGTTCCCAATCCTTTCATTCCAGGAAC
>JAZSJA010000071.1:0-21370 GCA_045534095.1 Acutalibacteraceae bacterium
GTGAACAAGCACCGTTTTGATTTTTGTATTTTTAATAAGCCGCTCGAAGCCTTTTTTTACCGATTCTTCACGACAAGAACCACCTGTGATAATATCAGTAACCTTTAAAAATCCGTATTCATCGGCTAATTTTTGCAAATCTAAAATCATATCATCACGGGTTACAAGCACAATATCCGAAACCATTGGATTTTCATTAAACGCGGATATGGTATGGCAAATTGCAGGCTTGCCCGAAAGGGGTGCCAGAATTTTGTTTACTCCGCCCATACGGGATGCCGACCCCGCCGCAACGATTATAACGCCGACCGATGCATTATCATCAATTTGTGTATAGTTAAGTTCAAAGGTTTTTGTTTGCATTGTATTTCACCTCATCCACCGCCACGTGGGATTCCATTTTTGTATTGTGAAATGCTTAAAAAAGGGGCTTGCCATACGGCAAACCCCTCAATTTCCTTTTTAGATAAGGGGAATTACTCCTTATCGTCGCAATCGTCGCAGTCACAGCAATCGCAGTCACAATCAAAGTCAAACTCTAAATTGGTACCGCAGTTGGGGCAAGCGATTTCGCCCTCTGCCAACATATCCTCATCTAAATAAACAATGTCGTTACAAGCGGGACAGGTTACTTCATAAATCTCATCGTCCTCATCCTCATAATCTTCATCTTCATCATCGTAAACATAATCTTCCAAATTAGAAAGATCTTCATCTACTGCATCGATCTGCTCGCAAAGCTCTGCACAGCCGTCCTCTAAATCCTCAACGGTTAAAGCAACGTCTTCTAAAAGTTCGATAATAGCCTTTAAAACCTTTGCGTTTTTGTCGTTAGCATCAAGCTCTAAGCCCTCTGCAAGACCTTTAATATAAGCAACTTTTTCACAGATAGTCATTATAGTACACTCCTTAAAAATAATTAAGCGCGCTCCATATACTCGCCAGTACGAGTATCAATACGAATCATATCGCCCTCATCGATAAAGAGAGGAACACGAACCTCTGCACCTGTTTCAAGTGTAGCAGGTTTGGTTGCGTTGGTAGCGGTATCGCCCTTGAAACCGGGATCGGTTTGGGTTACCTGAAGCTCAACAAATGTTGGGGGCTCAATACCAAAAACGTTACCTTTGTAAGAAAGAACCTTACAAACCATATTCTCTTTAACGAATTTGAAGTTGTCGCCTAAATCGGACTGGTTAACGGGAATAAGCTCATAGCTTTCGGGGTCCATAAAGTAGTAAAGATCTCCATCGTTATAAGAATACTCCATTTCCTTACGCTCAACAAAAGCGGTAGGATATTTATCGTTTGGGTTGAAGGTTTTTTCAACCACAGAACCTGAAATTACGTTTCTGATTTTAGTGCGAACAAAAGCTGCACCTTTACCGGGTTTAACGTGTTGGAATTCGATAATCTGATAAACGTTACCCTCCATCTCAAAAGTTACGCCATTTCTAAAATCGCCGGCACTTACCATAATAATTTTACCTCCGTATTTTTATGAAGCGGTGGTTAACCGCAACATTACTTAATAATAATCAAATTAGCACACTACATACTAATTCTATACAATTATAAGGCTTTTTGGGGCATTTGTCAAGTTATTACAGCCATTTTTTGTAACAACAACCATATCTTCTATTCTTACACCGAATTTACCCTCTAAATATATGCCGGGTTCTATGGTTATTAGTTGCCCCCATATTAAATTTTTTTCGTTTTTAAAGCTTACTGTGGGTGCCTCGTGAATTTCAAGTCCCACGCCATGGCCGGTGCTATGGGTAAAGAACTCCCCATACCCCGCCTGATTTATAAGGTTTCTGGCAGCAAATCCTACCTCGCTGATTTTAACCCCATCTGCCACCCTTTCTATGGCGGCAAGATTGGCGTTCAGCACAATATTGTAAACCTTTTTCATTTCATCGGTTGCACTACCAACGGCAATGGTGCGTGTCATATCACTATGATAGCCTTTATACACAGCCCCAAAATCCATTGTTACGAAATCGCCGGATTTTATAATTCTATCCCCCGGTACACCATGAGGCATAGAGGTTTTCTCTCCCGAAAGAGCAATGGTTTCGAAGGATACCATTTCACTCCCCGCAAGCCTCATACGGTATTCAAGCTCGGCGGCGATTTGCATCTCAGTAACACCGGGACGAATAAATCCCAAAATATCATCAAAGGCTTTTTCCGCCATTCTTTGAGCCTTAATTACACAATCTATTTCATAATCCTCTTTAACAAGTCTCAAATCTTTAAGAATTTTTTCAAGCTCATCAGATGGGTGAATTTCCTTCTCAAAAAGTGTCTCAAACCCTTTTACGTCAGCAACGGTGTTTGAAGTTTCCACCAAAAGAGAGGTTATATTATCTCCCAAAAACTCCTTAACCTGCTTAGAGATATTTGTAAACAAACGAACCTCTACACTTTTATCGGCACCGCTTTTAGCCGCCTCGATATATCGTCCGTCAACAAATAAAACCGCCTTCTCATCGGTTATAAAAAGATAGCCAAGGGAGGACTGAAAAGAGGTTAAATAAAGTCGTGAAACGGGGGTATATACTAATACCGCCTGATTGCCGTTAAGGATTTTTCTTACGTTTTCTATTTTGCCCATTATTTCACCATATCTTTAATTGCACGAACCGCCAAATGATAACTGTTTTCACCAAATCCCGCAATAACACCTTTGCAAACGGCAGAAATCACCGAGGTGTGGCGAAATTCCTCACGGGAATGAACGTTAGACATATGCACCTCAATAAATGGCTTATTTACCGATGAAATCGCATCACGAAGAGCATAACTGTAATGGGTGTATGCACCAGCATTTATAACACAGCCTGAAAATTCATCGCCCAAAACGCTATGGACGGCTGTAATTAAATCGCCCTCGCTATTGGACTGATAAAATTCACAGTCAACACCGATTTCTTTTGCCTTTTGGGCAATATCTTTATTTATATCATCAAGGGTTCTTGCACCGTAAATATTGGGCTCTCTAACCCCTAAAAGATTTAAATTGGGTCCGTTGATTACTAAGATTTTCATAAAAACCACTCCTATAAACCATCTTTAATGGACAGTCGAAGACGCCTGTCACAACATTTTAAGTTAAAGTCCCAAATAATAATCCTTCATTGCTTTAGCATCCTCGGCCTGAGTGCCTGCCGACTCACAAATAAAGGTAGGACTTAAATTCTTTTTATAAATAAGCTCCATTAGTGGCTCGTAATTTGGACCGAAAACAGTATCTTCAAAGGTCAAATGCTTTTTCTCGCCACCTGCCGAATACTCAATTTTTGAAAAATGCGAATGAAACTCTTTAAGTCTTGCTTCGCCGAGTTCATTTTCAATAGTATTTAAAATATTTTCAAAAGCCTCTTTTGAATTAGATTCACCAAGGGTTCTGGCGTTTAAATGGCCAAAATCTATACAAGGGAGTAGACGTTCATCCAACTTGCAAAGTGCCACAACCTCTTCCAAGGTGCCAAGCTGGTTTATTTTTCCCATTGTTTCGGGGCATATACGAACACCCCCAAGACCCTCGTTATCCAATGCGTCAATAGCGAGCTTCATTGTATCGGTAGCAAGGGAAAGTGCTTCCTCACGACTGATTTTTGAGCAAGAGCCTGTATGCACAACAATTCTGTTACCGCCCATAAAATTAACGGCTTTTGCACTATCTAAAATATAGCGGATGGAATTAAGACGTTTTTCCTCCTCCACCGAGGACATTGAAATATAATAAGGTGCGTGAAGTGAAAGGATTACTCCCTTTTCGGCGGCGATTTCGCCAAGCTTTGTGGCCTTATCTTCCCCGATGTTAACACCTCTACCGCACTGATATTCAAAAGCATCAAGTCCCATTTTTATTATATATTCGGGTACTTGTAAGGAATGCTTGTAACCCATTTTCGAAAAGCTTTCAGAGTTACCTGCGGGGCCAAATTTTGCAGACATTTTTAATCCCCCTTAAAAATCACATTTAAGTTTATATCTTTTAAGTAGTTTACGCTCTATTCCGCGTTTTATTTTAAAACCGAAGGATGTTTCAATTTCTTTTGGACAAACTAAAATTGTTTTGCAACCCGAAAGATTACCACCTAAAATATCGGTTAAAAGCTGATCGCCAACAATGGCACAGTTTTTGGTTTTTACGCCCATTCTTTTGGCGGCACGCTTATAACCAAAAGGTAATGGCTTACCCCCTGTGCCAACAAAGGGAAGTCCAAAGTTCTTGGCTATGCCTTCCATTCGTTTTGGTTTGGCATTTGAAAGGATTATAAGCTTTATTCCTGCATCATCCATTTTTTTAAGCCAATCCATAACACCGTCTAATATTATTTTACCCTTTTTAAGGCAAAGGGTATTATCTACGTCTAAAATAAGGCAGGTGACGCCCATTTTATCTAAAAGCTCCTTTGTGATTTCGGTAGCTTCATTAAGTTGTATATGAGGTTTAGTAAACAAAGCATCACGCCCCTTTTTGGTTATTACAAAAAGCAAAAGACGACTTGGAAAACCAAGCCGCCTTTTTAAAAACATTTTTAAGGGTTAACCTTAGCGGAACTTACGCTTACGTGCGGCTTCCGACTTCTTTTTACGCTTTACAGAGGGCTTTTCGTAATGCTCTCTCTTGCGTACCTCCTGAATAACACCGTCTTTTGCAGTTTGTCTTTTAAAACGACGGAGTGCGTTATCCAAAGATTCGTTCTCTTTAATTTTTACCTGACTCATTATGTTCCCTCCCTCCGCATTTATAGCAGGGGTAATTTATTATTGTAGGAGTTCATTATACTACAAATACATACCTATTGTCAAGTATTATTTTCAAACAATATTAAAGTTTAATATTATTTGCGACCTGAAAACTTATTTAACAGGCTGGTAGCACCAATAATTATACCAATTACGGCAATAATTATTAACATTCCTACGCCCATATAACCTAGGTTATTAACAAAATTCATAGGTTTAAAAGCTGCATTTATAAAATTCATCATAACTATAGAACCTCCTATAAAGCACCAAGACCAAAGCTGAGTATTATACCGCCTGCAATAACCGATGCAATCTGGCCGGATACGTTAACAGCCATTGAATGCATAAGGAGGAAGTTTTGGTTATCAGCCTCTAAGCCTAATTTGTGAACAACACGACCTGACATTGGGAATGCAGAAATACCTGCAGCACCAATCATAGGGTTAACCTTTTTCTTGGTAAAGAGGTTAAGGAATTTTGCAAAAAGCACGCCGCCTGCGGTATCAATAATAAATGCAACCAAGCCAAGGCTCAAAATAAGCAAGGTATTAACGTCAAGGAAATCCTTGTAATACATTTTAGTTGCAATGGTGATGCCAAGGAAGATTGTAATAAGATTTGCAAGAACCTTTTGTGCGGTTTCAGAAAGGGAATTTAACACTCCGCACTCTCTTATAAGGTTACCAAACATCAAAAAGCCTACAAGATAAACAGAATCAGGAGCTACAATACCAACAACTGCGGTAATGATAATGGGGAATAAAATTTTGGTGAGCTTTGTAACCGATTTAGGCTCATAAGCCATTCGGATTTTACGCTCATTTTTAGTGGTGAGAGCCTTGTTAACGGGTGGCTGAATGATGGGAACGAGTGCCATATAAGAATATGCCGCAACCATAATAGCACCAAGGTATTTGGAGTTGAGCTGATCTGCAACAACGATAGAAGTAGGACCATCTGCAGCACCAATAACACCGATAGAAAGAGCATCTTTGAAATCGAAGAACATAGATGCCATACAGAAGGTAAAGAAAATACCAAACTGTGCCGCTGCACCAAATATCATAAGTTTGGGGTTAGAAAGCAAGGGACCAAAGTCGATCATTGCACCTATACCAATGAAGAGAATAAGGGGGAACAACTCGTTAGAGATACCTGCGTCAAACAAGGTTGTAAGAGGGCCAAAGGCACCATGCTCACCGGTAGGAGCAAAAACGCCGGGTAGATTTACAATAATTGCACCAAAGCCCATGGGCAAAAGTAAGGTAGGCTCCATATCCTTCTTTATAGCAAGGAAAATTAAAAGTCCACCAATAGCAATCATTGCTAAGGTTTTTAGCCAGTCCTCGGCTCCCATATGGGAAACGCCTTCGTACCAGGCTTCAAGCCAAGATGTTAAAGCTTCCATAAAAACACTCCTTTAAAAAATTTAAGACCCTTAACAAAAGCCAAACATTATAAAATAACATTTTAGTTTTTGTTAAAAGTCTTGCTATTTAATATAACCGCGGGTGCAAAGCACCGTACTGACGCACATTATACCAGTTTAAAACTGCCAGCTACTCCCTTTTAAAGGTCTTATTTAGTTAGTATGGCACTGGAAATTTTACCATACAGGATTATTATATAGCATAATTGTGAACAAATTGTTAACAAACCGATTTTTTAAATACAAATTATTTAAGTTTAAAGGCGGATAACTTGTTAAATTTTCACATTAAAAATCTCTGGCCTTAAGAGATTTAATAAATATTATTTAGAATTCAGGTTATTCCCAATATTTTCTGTCTAAGCTTCTAAACTGAATTGCTTGGGCTATGTGATAGGTTTCTATCTTTTCGCTGGCCTCTAAATCAGCAAGGGTACGAGCAACCTTTAAAAGGCGATCGTAGGCTCTGCCCGAAAGTCCCATATTTTTAAATGCAGATGCTAAAATCGTCTCGGCATCATCGGTTAAAATACAATATTTTTTAAGCATAGAAGGAGTAAGTCGAGCGTTGCAGGTGATATTTTCATCCTTGTAACGTTCATTTTGTATCTGCCTTGCTCTATCTACACGGGCCTTGATTTCGGCAGAGGTTTCGGCGGTGTTTCCCTCATCTTTAAGCTCATCATACTTAACAGGCGGAACTTCAACGTGGATATCAAGTCTATCCAACATTGGACCCGAAATTTTGCTTAAATATTTTGAAACCGCCTTTGGAGAACAGGTGCAACGCTTTGTAGGATGTCCAAAAAATCCACAAGGACAGGGGTTCATAGCGCCTATGAGGGTGAATGAGCAGGGATAGGTTAAGGTTCCCGCTACGCGAGAAACGGTAACGGTTGCATCCTCCAAGGGTGCACGCAAAGCCTCCATAACGTCCCTTTTAAACTCGGGCAATTCATCCAAAAACAAAACTCCGTTATGTGCCAAAGAAATTTCACCCGGTTTTGGTATGGTACCGCCACCCGACATAGCCGCTGAAGATACTGTGTGATGGGGTGAACGAAAGGGCCTTTTTGTAACCAGAGGTGATTTTTTAGGCAAAACGCCTGCAATAGAATGGATTTTAGTTGTATCAATAGACTCCTTTTCGGTCATTTCGGGGAGTATGGTGGAAAAACGTTTTGCAAGCATACTTTTACCCGAACCGGGAGGCCCTATGAGCAGTACGTTATGGCCGCCTGCCGCAGCAACCTCCAAAGCAGTTTTGGCAAGGGTCTGCCCCTTGACCTCTGAAAAATCTATGAAACCAATGGTCTCGCTATCGCTATCGGAGGAGTAAACTGCAGGCTCTAAAGCTTCCTCGCCTTTGATAGCCTTTAAAAGTTCAGATACGTTTTGTACAGGATAGATATTTATATCCTTAACCACTGCGCCCTCCATAGCGTTTTCTTTTGGAACGTAAAGATGCTTTATTCCCGACTCCCTTGCCTGAATAGCCATTGGCAAAAGTCCGTTTATAGGGCGAAGCTGCCCATCCAAAGAAAGCTCACCTATAAAAGCGGAGTCGCTAAAATCACCGGTAAGTTGCCCTGTTGAAACCAAAATAGCGATTAGAATAGGCACGTCGTAAAGGGTACCCTCTTTTCTTAAATCGGCGGGAGCGAGATTTATGGTAGTACGCCCTGTGGGGAAATGAAACCCGTTATTTATCATAGCCGCACGCACTCGGTCAGCCGATTCCCTTACCGCAGCATCGGGCAAACCTACTATATTAAAAGCGTTTTGCCCATCGGAAACGTCCGCCTCAACAGATACCATATAAGCATCCATACCAAAAATACCCAAACTATTTTGCTTATTAAAAATAACGTCCGCCCCCTTTATAAAGAAATATATCTTATTTCTTTTGCTATTTTTCCATCTTTTATGTAAATTCTTGGAACTCGATGAGCGACTGCGCACACAAGCTCATAATTTATTGTATTTAAGATTTCTGAAAGCTTTTCAACAGGCAAACCCTCACCAAAAAGCAAAGCCACGTCGCCTGTTTTTACGCCCTCAATATGGGTAACGTCTACCACCGTTTGATCCATACAAACTCTACCCAGAATTTCCGCTTTTTTACCATTTATGAGCATATACCCCTTATTTGAAAGCCCACGCATATAACCATCTGCATAGCCTGCGGTGATGGTGGCAATTTTCATATCTTTTGGAGCAGTAAAGGTGCGTCCGTAACTTACAAAATCACCTTTTTTTAGGGTTTTAACCTGTGAAACGGTAGCCTTTAAACTCATTACCGCTTTAGGTGTAAAGGGCAAATCCAAATTCACCGATGGCGTTAATCCGTAAAGGATTATGCCCGCACGATAAAAATCAGAGGGGCGAATTTTACTGTCTAAAAGGGTTGCCGCAGAATTTGAGCTGTGAAAAGAAATATCATTTTTGCCAAAACTATTTGAAACCTTAGTTATTACCTCTTTGGCTCCCAAAAAAGTATCGTATTGTGCGGCGGTAAAATCGGCATTTTCATCGCCATCGCGGTCGGCGGTAGCAAAGTGGGTAAAGGCACCCGTAACATTAAGATTAGAAAGGGCAAAAACCTCTTTTGTTTGAGATTTAAGCAAATCCAAATCATCCCCTGCAAATCCGAGACGATTCATACCGCTGTTGATTTTAAGATGGCAATTTAAAGTTACGCCTGATTCTTTGGCGGCCGAATTTAAATTCCTTGCGTAATCCAAATCAAAAACACATACAGTTATATTATTCTTTGCAAGCTCCGATACTGCGGAAAAATCACAAAAACCAAGTATTAAAATTTCACCGTCTTTTTGCTTTGAGCGAAGATCCAGTGCCTCAAAAACATTGGAAACGGCAAAACGCTTTATGCCAAAACTCAAAAGAAGATCTGTAACCTCAGCCGCTCCGTGGCCGTAGGCGTTCGCCTTAACAACACCCATTATTTTGTTTTCGGGTACTAATTTTAAAATTTGCTTTAGGTTATATTCAAGAGCATTTAAATCTATTTCAGCCCAAATGTGACGGTACATAATCGCTTGCCCCTTACCTCTCTAATTACTTCTTACATAAAATTATACACCCCACTTGATATTAAGTCAAGTGAGGTGTAATAAGTTTAAATATTTATATGAACATAAGACTATCTGCGTTAGATAAATCAGAAAGCTTATAGGAGTTTATTCCCACCGGCGAACAAACGTAGAAATAATCGCCGATATAAATTCCCCTTACAGAATTATAATCATAATAATAAAAATCGTCATAATTCCCTTGTGAGTCAAGTGTTCTTTGGGTTTCCAAAACTCCTTTAACCTTAAAGCCATTTTCTTTGCTGTAGCTATAAAGATAATATTTACCGCTACGCGAGCAAAAGCCTATAAGATTTTTATTATAATCGGCTAAAATCCCCTTATGATTAGTACCAACCGTTGAATCGCTTATATCAATTATCTCCTTGTTTTTTTCAAAAACCTTAGTGGGATCGCTTGTATCAAACATGGAAAGCTTAATTCCCCTTACAACACCTGTTTTTTCGTTGGCGTCGGCACCAATTCCAAGAAGAAGTCCCTCACCCCATGGGTGCATATAGTTAGAAAATCCGGGGATTTTTAGTGCCGATAAGATTTTCGGGTTTTTGGGATCTTTAAGATCTACCGCAAAGAGAGGATCGGTTTCTCTAAAGGTTACAAAATAGCCTATATCCCCCATAAAACGAACCGAGTAAACTCGCTCGCCTTTTGCAATATCGGTGATTTTTCCAACCACTTTAAGCTCTTTATCCAAAACGTAAACAGAATTTACTGTAGTATAATCCTCATAGCTTGTTGTAACTATTCTAAAGTGGTCGTTATATTCATCCATTGAAAATTGGTTAAGAGGACGCCCCTTTACAGTTCCCTCCGCCATAGCAGTAATTTTGCCATCTTCAATGGCAAAGTGCATTATTCTTGTTTTATCTTCATATTCAGATGAATTAGAGCCTTTGGTTAAATAATGTATATTGGAGACGTCTGCAGTAAGATAAAAACCATTTGTGTTAGCGTAAAGGGTTTCACCGCCGCCAAGGGCAGTTTTGGTATCTATAACCTTTCCGTCTGAAACCTTAATGGAGCTTGCAGTTAAAAAGCTGCGAGTTACCTCACCATCAAACATATAGATACTGCCCTCTTTTACAGGAGTGGGTACACCACCGGCAACTGTGGTGCAAGGAAGATAAGAATTCACATCATCTCTGGTAGGCTTTTTATAGATGTATTCATTAGAAAAAATATATAATTTACCATCTATAATTCTTGAGGACAAATAGGCACCGCTTTGAGAAAACTCTCCAACCTCAGTAGGCTTTGACGGATTTGATACATCAAAAATCTGCACTATGGTATCTTCGCGATTTTTATCGGCAGAATATTTTTCGCAGACAACAACAATTCTCTCATCACAAAGATACATATCTGCAATACCATAATATTTTCTGTGAAACTTATTTTTATCTAAGCCCTCGCTAAAAACGTCGAAATTGGCAACATTTGTAAGCTTGCCGTTTTTAGCTGAGGTGATGTTTATTTCAAGGTCTTTCACATTCAAGGTGTAGATATATTTACCATCGGTTTTTACTATATCTGCCTCATCAACATTTTCTACCTGAGTGTTGGTTTCGCTGAAATCATCTTCGCTATCAGTTGTCTCCTCGGTTACTGTGTTTCCCGGTTTCGCAGAGCCGTTTTCATCCTTGATTGCGTTATTGGAGTTGTTTTTTGAGGGAGCTTTTGTATCACCTGTCGCAAGTCCCATATCAAAAGCATCATCTGTAATCAAGACATCGGTATAGGTTCTGGTTTGTTCTACCTCGTATATTGAGGAAAAAAGTGTATAAATTTGGTTATGGGTAACACTTGCGGGAATACCCTCTGCCCGCTCCACTACAGGAAACTCATATCCGTTGATATTTTCAGTTGCTTCAACTTTTGGTTTTTCTACGGTTTCCTCATTGGAGGTAACTTGATTAGTATTATTACTCTTGGTAAAAGGGGGTAATCCAAATGCCGATACAGACACAATCACAAGAGTTACAGCAGCGGCTATAGCACTAACCCAACGCTTTTTAACAGGTTTTAAGCCAATTTCCCTCTTCTTTGCTTGTTCCTTTTCAATTTTTTCAAGAAGTGTGGCTTTGCTTTCGTCGGTTGCTTTTATATTGGATATTTCTTCTTTAAACTTTTTCTCAAACATTAAAAATACTCTCCTCTCAGGGTGTTTCTAAGAGATTCTCTCGCTCTTGAAAGACGGGATTTTACGGTACCTACTGCAACTGAAGAGAGTTTTGCAATCTCCTCTACCGAATAACCCTCAAAATAATGCATATATACCACGTCTTTTTGATGAGATGGCAAAGAAAGTACGGCAGATAAAACAGAATCTTCCTTTATTTCATAAACCGCATCCACCTCGGTTATGCGAACGTGATTGATTTTTTTGGATTTTTTAAAGAAGCTATTGCAACAGTTTATTGTTGCACGGATAAGCCACGCCTTCAGGTGCTCCTCGTTTTTAATTTTATTGATATTTTTAACCAGTCTTAAAAAGACCTCCGACATAATATCGTCGGCATCGGCAGTATTGCCGGTTCTTAAAAAAGCAAGTCTGAACACCGTATCAGCATATTCCTTAAAGGCCACGGTTGCATCACAAACATAGTTTTTCTTTGCTTCCACAGTAAAAAGCGTGCTAAGTATAAGCATTATTCAAATCCCCCTTTCACTAATAACACCCTAAAAGGTAAAATTTGGTTCCGTTATTTTTTTAAAATTAAAATTTTATTTCGGATACTATATTATTTAATGCATAGGTTTTTGTATCATAGGCGATTATGCCGTTAGGATTACAAACATACAAATATTTATTTATAAAAATTCCCCGTGCGTCTTTGGCGTCAAATAAATCGCAGTAACCCTCTTTATCGGTGGGGAGATTAAAGTCTTTCTCCTTATAATAAGTAAATTCGTTAAATTTAAAGACGTTATACTTTCCATTAGCGGGGAAACAAACCATATCTTCTTCTGCTGAAATATTAAACTGTTTATGACAATCGGATGTGAAATAGTAACGGCTATAGGGAAGATCTGTATCATAACTGATAAGCTCTTTAATATTAGCGGGATTGCTTGTATCAAACATTATCAGTTTAATCAGTTCGCCCGATTCATTTGCACCAATTCCAAGCATTCTGTTATTTCCGTATGGCTGCAAATATTCTACCGTTCCGGGAAATTTAAGTGATGCTAAAATCTTTGGATTCTTAGGATCTTTAAAATCTACCGCAAAAAATGGATCGACCTTTATTTTCAAGGGAGATGTACAAAAATATCCAACGTTTCCTACAAAACGTGAAGACGTTACCTCTTCACCTTTGGCAATGCCCTTTATGCTGCCTATAGTTTTTAATTTGCTGTTTAAAACGTAAACGGAGTTTGACTCCACTCCCGTACTACTGACAAACCCACAACCGCAAACAACCCCATACTTTCTGGTGGTTGTGATTATTCTAAAATACCCATTATATTCATCCATTGAAAATTGATTTGATACGATTCCATTAACCGAGCTTTTAGCCTCAGGAGTAATTTTACCTTTATTTATACCCAGTTTGATAATATGTGTTTTTTGTATGCTGTCTTGCTTTTCTTTGGAATATGTAATCTCGTTTGAAACGGCATATATAGACTCATTGTTTACGTATACGTCATCACCACCGCCGATAACGCCTTTAGTATCGGTGAGTTTTCTTGTTTTCAAATTGATAGAAACGGCAGAAAAATACTCCAGACTTATTTCCCCGTCAAAAACGTACAAGTTTTTTTCGCCCATTGGCTTTAATTTTTTTCCGCCCTCGGCAATGCTGGGCAGCTCCCAATATATATCCCATTTAGTGGTTTCACTTTTTCCGGGCACAATATACCAATCATATAGACTATTATTTGAAAAAACATAAAGATTATCGCCAATTAAACGTGAGGATGTATAACGACCGCTTTGTGTATATTCCTTTATGTATTTGGGAGATTTTGGATTGCTAATATCAAAAAGAAATACGGTGGTTATTTTAAGATCTGTGTAACCGTTCCACACGTTTTGATCATATGCAGTTACGGCGATGGTATTTCCACAAAGATAAAATTCCATTATAATACACTCGGAATTATAATACGGTGTTTTTCTAATATCAATGGCAGAAACTTTTTTTGTTTTTCCATCACCTGTTTCCACAATATAAATGATTTTATCGTCCGTATCTAACACATAAATATATTTACCATCTGTTTTAACTACGTCGCCCTCGTCAACCCCCTCTACCTGAACGTTTGTGGTTGTATATTTATTAGATGATGAACTTCCAGAATTATCCCCTTTATTAGAGGATAATTTTGAGCTGGTTCCATCGTCTGAATGTTTATTATGTTCGGTTTGTTTATAATATACTGCCTTTGCAAGCTGATACGCCTCTGCATGAGTTATGTTTGTTGGCATATCCTTTTTATACTTAATATCGGGAAATTCAACCTTTTCTATATATGGATATGTATACTCTTGTTCAGTTTCATTTTTAGAGGGTGTAGGTTTAGAACTATTGGAGGTTGAGGGCTTTTTATTTTTTGAGGTAGTTGGGCTTGGTTTTTTATTGGAATCTGAATCTTTTGGCTCTGAAGTCATTTCATCCAGCGTCGCGGAGTTATTAGAAATTTGCCCTTCTTGTTCCACGCTTGTATTGGTAAAATAATAATCATCCGCACCAAATTGTGGCAAACTAAAAACGGATACCGATACAATAACAAGTGCTAATACGGCCGCCATAGAAGTAATCCAACGTTTTTTAACAGTCTTTTTGGAAGGGCCGGCAATTATTTTTTTATGTTCAGCTTTTATTTTTTCTAAAATAGCAGCTTTAACGGTGTCATCAGGTAAAATCTTATTCATTTCTTCATTGAATTTTTCCTTAAACATCTATACCCTCTCCTTCCAAAGTATTTTTAAGGGCTTCGCGAGCTCTTGCGAGGCGGGATTTTACAGTACCCTTTTTCACTCCACAAAATTTTGCAATTTCTTCTACCGAATAACCTTCAAAATAAAACATATAAATAACCGTTTTTTGATTTATGGGCAAGCTTAAAACTGCGGGCAAAACCGAATGGTTATCTTCTTTAATTACTGCATCTACCTCTGTAAGTCGCACCTGATGCAAACGGCCTGCTCTTTTTAAAGCAGAATTACTGCAATTTATAGTTGTACGTATAAGCCACGCCTTTAAATGAATGTCATTTTGTATTTTTTCAATATTTTTTATAAGTCTTACAAACACATCCGATAAAATATCCTCTGCATCGGACTTATTTCCCGTTCTGACAAAGGCCAGCTTATAAACCATACTGTAATATTGCTCAAAAGCTTTTTCTATATCCTTTTTATGATTTTCTGATAGATGAGCATCTTCAACCGTTAAAATCATATGAAGTAACACTACCGCTTTTCGCCCCTTTTCTTGGATTTTGCAATACAACTTATCTCTTTGAAAGTAATACCTTTGAAAATGGAATTTGGTTCCATAAAATTTTATTTTTTAAATATTTTTTATAACCTGCTTAACAAGTCCCAAGGTTTTTACCCTTTCGACCTCCGTCCCCTCAAATCGGCGAGGCATATATTCGGGATTTATAGAAATTAGCTCCAACCAATTTTCCCCATAAACATAGTTGGCACGTTTTACTACGCCCTCTTCATCATCTATAAGAAAAACGCCTATTTGTCCGCTATCTACACTTGTTTGCTTATGCACAACTATTGTGTCGCCGTCCTCGATTTTGGGGTACATAGAATTTCCTGAAACCCTAATACAGATGGTATTTTCAGCCTCATCTTCAGTTGCTATAAGAAGGGGTATAAAATCCACAACTTGATTATTTGCATAGCAACCAAAACCCGCCGCAACACTCTCAAAAAGAGGTATCATTCGAGTTTGCCCTTGCAAAATATTTATTGCTTCCCCCGGGAAAATCTTGCTTTTTTGCACCTCCATAGGAACGTCGTAACCCATAAGCCAAGCCTCAGAAACCTTTAAGGCTTTGGCTAATGCCGCCACCTTGTCGGGCTTTGGCTTAAAGGTGCCCTTTAAATATTGCGACAGCGCACTTTTGCCAATGCCTGTAGCACTACAGAGTTCCACCTGTTTAATTTTTCTTATGAATTTAGCCTCACTTAGTCGTTCTGCAAAGGTCGCTTGTTTCAAAAAAATCACCTCATAGTTTTTTAAACCCAATATTTTACTACGTTAACATTCGATTTATATTTACATAATATCACAAAAGTTTAGTTTTATCAACACTTTTTTCATACATTTCCGAAAAAAGTTTAGAATTTATAAAATTTAGTATTGACAAACCTCCTAGTTTGTGATAATCTTTGTTTAGAAAATCTAAACTATTTCTATGAACGCCGGCTAATTTTTAGAACTAGTTTAGTAAATAGAATAAAAAAATAGCCTTTACGGCTAAAGGAGGTTAATTTTAATGAATTTAGAAAACAAAAGACTTGTTAGGGTAATTGCCGAACAATACGCACGTATTATGGAACTGGAGGAGCAATTAGACGTTGCAGATAATGCAATAAAAGCCCTTTCATCCGGCAGTGGTCTGCCCATTGTTAAAAGGTAGGTAGCCTATGTATTATTGTAATGGTTGCAGGCATTATTTTGCTATTCCTGAAATTTTTACCGAACGCCATGGATTTAGCGAACCGCCATTTGAACGTTTTGCGGTATGTCCCTTTTGCAAGGATACACGCTTTAGTAACAACGAAAGGAGGCGTCGTTATGCCAAATGATCCCTTTTACATAGTTTGTCCATATTACCATAAAACAATTGGAAATTCATTATTTTGCGAAAGCTTTTCGGGTGATGATGAATTTAAAACGGAAGAATGCCATATAAAGCAAAGCTTTTTTAACAAAAATGAACGTAACAACTTTGTTAAAAAATACTGCTCAGGATTTAATTATAACAATTGCTCTATTGCAATTATAAATTCCTTAATAAATAAAGCTATATAAAAAAACACAGTAGTATGGAGGTAAATCTTTCATACTACTGTGTTTTATCTAATTTACTTTTTTTCCACATCTAATGCAAAATTTTGCATTAGATGCTAAAGCGTATCCACAACCTACGCAAAATCTGTTAGCCGACGCAGTAGCCTGTTGAGGCGGAGTTTGATAAACAGGTTTAACAGGTTGTGGAGGCGTTTGTGTTCGTTGTACGGGTGGTGTATACTGTGCTTGTGGGGTAGGTTGGGCATATTGGGGCTGTTGGTCATACGGGACCTGCATATTATTTATAGGGGTGCAACCCATTTGTAAAAGTTGATTTTCAAAATCTGTCATAATATTTTTTAAAGGTTTTTTTGTTGCTACACCAACAGTACCTTCCAGATCCATTTCCCCTGAATATACACCGGGTAAAATTGCGAATTTAACCCAAGCCTCTACACGAATCATATCACCCATTGGAATTATTTTAACAAATTTTGGCCCAACCATAAGACCATTACCTTTTTGATAAACGTCCTCACCGTGATAATTTTTGTAAACAAATCCATTGGAAAGAAAAAACTGATTGATAAAATTCATATATGAACCGCTATTACCATTACAGGTATATCTTTTGATGAATCTCGACATATATAATCCCCTTAAAGCATTTTTATTTATTATACAACACCGCCAAAATATTGTCAATGAATTACAATAGATAAAAACGACTCTTTACCAAAACGGTAAAGAGTCGTTTGAAAATGTGAACTATTAAGAATAATTAAAATTATTCGTTGATAGCGGTAACAACACCGGAACCTACGGTACGACCACCCTCACGGATAGCGAAACGGAGGCCGTCCTCGATAGCGATAGGAGTGATGAGCTCAACGTCCATCTCTACGTTATCGCCAGGCATACACATCTCGGTTCCCTCGGGAAGAGAGATAACGCCGGTAACGTCAGTAGTTCTGAAGTAGAACTGGGGACGATAGTTGTTGAAGAAAGGAGTATGACGACCGCCTTCATCCTTGCTTAATACGTAAACCTGACCATGGAATTTGGTGTGAGGATTGATTGAGCCGGGTTTGCAAAGAACCTGACCACGCTCGATCTCGTCACGTTGTACACCACGGAGAAGAGCACCGATGTTATCGCCAGCCTCTGCATAGTCGAGGATCTTGCGGAACATTTCGATACCGGTAACAACAGTTTTGTTGGTCTCACGGATACCAACGATTTCAACTTCCTCAGAAGTGCGGAGCTGACCACGCTCAACACGACCGGTAGCAACAGTACCACGACCGGTGATGGTGAATACGTCTTCAACAGGCATAAGGAAAGGCATATCAGCCTTACGATCAGGAGTAGGAATGTAGCTGTCAACAGCATCCATAAGCTCAGCAATAGGAGCATACTCAGGAAGAGAAGGAGCGTCAGCAGCGGTAAGAGCCTTGTGAGCAGAACCTTTGATGATAGGAGTATCGTCGCCGGGGAACTCATAAGAATCAAGAGTCTCACGGATTTCCATCTCAACGAGCTCGAGAAGCTCTTCGTCATCAACGAGGTCAGTTTTGTTCATGAATACAACAATGTAAGGAACGCCAACCTGACGAGCGAGAAGGAGATGTTCTTTGGTCTGAGCCATAGGACCATCAGTAGAAGCGATAACGAGGATAGCGCCGTCCATCTGAGCAGCACCGGTGATCATGTTCTTAACATAGTCAGCATGTCCGGGGCAGTCAACGTGTGCATAGTGACGAGCGTCGGTCTCGTACTCAACGTGAGCGGTGTTAATTGTAATACCACGCTCTCTCTCTTCAGGAGCCTTATCGATGTTAGCATAGTCCTCGAACTGTGCTTGACCCTTAAGAGCAAGATACTTGGTGATAGCAGCGGTAAGAGTAGTCTTACCATGGTCAACGTGACCGATAGTACCAATGTTAACGTGGGGTTTGGTACGTTCAAATTTTTCTTTTGCCATTGTTATTTCCTCCTTAAATTTCCATTTGTGGAATAAGAATATTATCCAAAGAATATTCTAACAAATTTTTTTCAAAAATGCAAGACCTTTTTAGAAATAAATTAGTCGTTCTTGGTTCTTGCAGTGATGATTTTCTCAGAAATGCTCTTGGGTACTTCTTTGTAGCCATCGGGCTCCATAGTGTACTGACCACGACCCTGAGTTTTAGAACGAAGGTCGGTAGCATAACCGAACATATCGCTAAGGGGAACGCGAGCATTAATTTGCTTAACGCCACCTGTACGATCTTCAAAGCCTTGAACCTCACCACGGCGAGAGTTAAGGTCACCAATAACGTCACCCATATAATCCTCGGGAACGATAACGATTACCTTCATAACAGGCTCCATGATAACGGGATCTGCTTTGCGGCAAGCACTCTTGAATGCCATAGAACCGGCAATCTTAAATGCCATTTCAGAAGAGTCAACCTCATGGTAAGAACCATCATAAAGCTCTACCTTAACGTCAACTACGTTGTAGCCGGCAAGAACACCGGACTGCATTGCACCCTGAATACCGGAATCAACAGCGGGGATGTACTCCTTAGGAATAGCACCACCAACGATAGAGTTGATGAATTCATAACCCTTACCGGTTTCGTTGGGAGAAATTCTAATCTTAACGTGACCGTATTGACCTTTACCACCGGACTGACGAGCATATTTCTCATCAACTTCGGCGTTGCTGCGAATGGTTTCTTTGTAAGCAACCTGAGGTTTACCTACGTTTGCTTCAACCTTAAATTCGCGGAGAAGACGGTCAACGATGATTTCAAGGTGAAGCTCACCCATACCAGCGATGATGGTTTGACCTGTTTCCTCATCAGTGTAGCAACGGAAGGTAGGATCTTCTTCTGCAAGTTTTGCAAGAGCAAGACCCATTTTCTCCTGACCGGCCTTAGTTTTAGGCTCGATAGCAACACGGATAACGGGCTCGGGGAAGTTCATAGACTCCAAGATAACAGGATGCTTCTCATCACAGAGTGTATCACCTGTAGTGGTATTTTTAAGACCAACCGCAGCAGCGATATCACCTGCATAGCAGGTTTCGATATCTTCACGGTGGTTAGCGTGCATCTGTAATATACGACCGATTCTTTCGCGGTTATCCTTAACAGAGTTGTATACAGCAGAACCTGCATCAACACTACCGGAATAAACACGGAAGAAGCAGATTTTACCAACATAGGGGTCGGTAGCAATCTTGAAGGCGAGAGCTGAAAAAGGCTCTTCGTCAGAAGAATGGCGAACCTCTTCCTCGTCGGTTTCGGGGTTAACGCCCTTAATAGCCTCAATGTCTGTAGGAGCAGGCATAAAGTCTACAATAGCGTCGAGTAAGGGCTGTACGCCCTTATTGCGGTAAGAAGTACCGCAGCAGATGGGAACCATATCGTTAGCGATGGTTGCCTTACGGATACATGTTTTGATTTCGTCAACAGTGAGTTCTTCGCCCTCAAAGTATTTCTCCATCAAAGCATCGTCCTGCTCTGCAACAGCCTCGATAAGCTGAGTTCTGTACATCTCGGCTTCTTCCTTCATATCATCAGGAATTTCCTCAATGCGAACATCGTTACCAAGGTCATCATAATACATAATAGCATTATTGTTGATAAGGTCTACAATACCTCTGAATGTATCCTCAACACCGATAGGGAGCTGAATGGGGATAGCATTACATTGGAAGCGATCCTTAATCATATTGAGTACGTTATAGAAATCGGCACCCAGGATGTCCATCTTATTAACGTAGATCATACGGGGAACCTTGTACTCATCAGCCTGACGCCAAACGGTTTCAGACTGAGGTTCAACACCACCCTTAGCACAGAGAACGGTTACAGAACCGTCAAGAACTCTGAGTGAACGCTGAACTTCAACGGTGAAGTCAACGTGTCCGGGAGTATCTATAATATTAACACGATGGTCCTTCCAGAAACAGGTGGTAGCAGCAGAAGTAATGGTAATACCTCTCTCCTGCTCTTGCTCCATCCAGTCCATAGTTGCGGCACCGTCATGGGTTTCACCAACCTTACGAACTTTACCGGTATAGTAAAGAATACGCTCGGTAGTGGTAGTTTTACCTGCATCTATGTGGGCCATAATGCCAATATTTCTTGTTTGTTCAAGAGACACCTTTCTTGGCATAATTTCCTCCTAAATTTCGGGCAATTTTAAATATTCTGCCCAGTTAAAGGTTTATTTAAACTAATAAATTACGCTGAATATTTAAAATTACCAGCGATAGTGAGCAAATGCCTTGTTTGCTTCTGCCATTTTGTGGGTATCTTCACGCTTTTTGAATGCGCCACCCATCTCATTGACAGCGTCCAAGATCTCGCCAGCCAAACGTTCTTTCATAGTTGCTTCAGAGCGTGAACGGCTGTAAACTGTGAGCCAACGGAGTCCCAAAGTCTGTTTTCTTTCGGGGCGAACCTCGAAAGGAACCTGGTAGGTTGCGCCGCCCTTACGAACAGCCTTAACCTCTAATTGGGGCATAACGTTCTCCATAGCTTGCTCAAAAACCTCTAAAGGTTCTTTTCCGGTCTTTTCGGAAATAATATCGAAAGCACCATAAACAATTTTTTGAGCAACACCTTTCTTACCATCATACATAACGTTGTTGATAAGACGAGTCACAATTTTTGAATTATAAAGCGGATCGGGCAAAACATCACGTTTTGCAATAAAGCCTCTTCTTGGCACTTCTCTTCCCTCCTTCACATTTATGATATCTCAGGTACTCGAGCGACAATCATCCCGTGGCACCAAGCAAGGGCGAAAAAATATATATTAACGCCGCTGCTTTTGGTACTTGCAGCAGAGGATTTGTCTTTAATAATGAAAAATTGCTTGTTTTTTGCTGCTTACTTAGCGCTAGCCTTAGGTCTCTTAGCGCCATACTTAGAACGCGACTGCATTCTGTTTGCAACACCCTGTGTATCAAGTGTACCACGAATAATATGGTAACGCACACCAGGGAGGTCCTTAACACGGCCACCACGGATAAGTACCACACTATGCTCCTGCAAGTTATGGCCTATACCGGG
>JAZSJA010000055.1:0-7807 GCA_045534095.1 Acutalibacteraceae bacterium
TTTTTTGCGGAACGAGCAAGCCCGTTCCCTACGTTAAAATCCTTTATTTATGCGATTTTTTGAAGATTGTGCAAACCATTCGTCGGTGCTGACCTTTTTAGGGACGTCGAGGGCGCCGTCCCCTACAGTGTTACCCTAAAAATGTGCGATAAATAACAATTGATCGCGTTCGGAATAATTTTGCATTAAAAATGGACGTGGGCGAAACTGCGCCACGTCCATAAAAATTATTCGTAATAAAATCGTCTTACGACCACGATTGAAGTGGACGCGGAACGTGATTATGACGATGATTATAACCTATTCGTAATAAAATTATCCGAGGGCAACCATGCTGAATACGAGGGAGAAAAGTGCAACGGTTTCGCAAAGACCAACAACGGTAATGTATTGCGAGAAGCCTTTGCCTGTTTCGGCAAGTGCATCAGCACCGGCAGCACCTGCTTTGCCTTGAAAAACTGCTGAAAGAGCCATTGCAACGCCCGATGCAATACCAAGTCCAAACAAGAATGAACCATTTTCAGGAGTAAGAGCAGATTGCATTTGTTGCATTAAAAGGAAACCGTAGATTGTTTGGGTGAGGGGCGCACCGGCGAAAACAGTAAGGATAAAAGGTGCCGCTTTGTTGTTCATATAACACTTTTTCCAAGATCCGATTGCTGCCTGACCTGAAATACCAATACCAATAGCAGAGCCTATTGCGGCAATGCCCATAACTAATGCTGTTCCTAATAATCCTAAATTGATAATAATTCTCCTTTATAAATAAATTGATTTTAATTATTCTTCAAACGGCTCAAATTTATGACCACTCCAGGACATATCCAAATGGGATGAAAATTCTAAGGTGTTAAGTCTTATTCCGTGAACTATAACAGATAGGATGTTAAGTATCATATTAAGTCCATGCCCGAACACCAAAAGGATAATTGCAAGTATCATAAACATAAAGTTGCCAAGCAGAGGGCCTGCAAGCTCGTTTACGGTAGCGGATATTGCTGCACCTGCAAGACCCACTGCCCAAAGGCGTATATACGAAACAATGTCTGAAAATACGTTAACCACGCCAAGCAGCACCGAAACAATATTGGTAAGACTTGTGATGATGGCCTTTATAACGCTACCTTCATAGTTTGCAAAAACAAAACTAGCAACAAAACCTATTCCAATCAGTACAATGGCAACCGTACCTACGGGGATGCCTCCCAGTACTAACGAGAAGTTGAAAACTTGGGGATTTACAACAAGGCTTAATACTATATAGTAAATACCAATAAGTTGTAATATTGAGCCTATATCACTAAGCATTTTTAAAGATTTTCTGTTGCGTATAGCACCTTTAACGTGGGCAACCGATAATTGTACAAGTGCCAGAGTAAAGCAGAATATCTGTAAGTTCTGTGCAGTGGTAAGACCTACTCCGTCAGGTGTCCAAGGCAGAGGCCAAAGTTTATCGGCGTAGACGTTTGAAATCATGGGGATGGATAAAGATTTAAGCCAACCCGGCAGCTGTTCGGGTGAAAGACCGAACCAAGTACAAGTTAGGGCACCCCACATTATTGTAGAAAGGCCAAAAAGTCCAATAAGCAAAAATGCAGGAGCAATAGGTTTTTTTGCAATTAAGGATTTAATAATTGGAATTGCGGCGATGCCTAAAATGAAAAGTCCGTATCCACCATCACCAAAAATAATTCCAAAAAAGATTAGTATAAATCCTAAAAACCAACCTGAAATATCGTACTCAAAATATCCCGGTACCGTACCTAAAAAGTCGGTTAGCGGATAAATTAAGCTTACGAATTTGTTGTTTTTAAGCTTTGTGGGAACGTCGTCCTCCTCGGTTGGATCTTCTAAAAGAAGTCCCCACGAGTTGGCTTTTGCTGCTTCGGTAAGTTTATTTGCATTTTCAGCTTCAATATATCCTTTAAAGTAGGCTACTGAAATCTCGTCAGATGCATTTTGGGATATATTTTCCTTACCCATACCGGTAGAGTAAATTTCAAACTCTATTTCCTTTTGGCAGATTTTTATGGACGATTTAATACTGTCAGCGTATTCTGCATAGGATGAAATTTCTTTATCTATTGCTTCTATTTTTGTCTTTATTTCGGATATTTTTTGCCTTATTTTTTCGGTAGAAAGTTCAGGTAATTTAAGCTTGTATTGGTTTAAATGTGCCAAACCTTCATCCGGCTCACCTATAACCATAAACTTTACCGAAACCTTGTTTTTTTCAAGCACAAGGGTGGAAAGAGGCGAATCGATTGCTAAATATTCATTTTTGGGTGCCTCATAAAGGGTGAGCCTTACCTTTTGTTTTTCTAGCATCAAAAGACTTTCGGGGTTGATTTCTCCCCAAGATTTCAGACGATCAAGTTCGCTTATAAGCGGCACTTGTTCGCCCTGCAAGGTTTTTTTCTCATCCAACAAAGCGGAAACCTTTTGTGCTATATCATAGGCTTTGTCGCTGTCGATTTCGCGTTGCGTTGTTTTTTTAGTTACCTTTTCTGAAAGAATTAAGGAGGTGCTTTCCAGTAAAGACATTTTGTTTTTTAAATTTTCAAGAGCTTCTCCCGATCCCTCAGAAATTTCTATATGAAGCAGTCCGAGTTTTTTTAGCTCCTTTAGAGCTTGATTTTTTTTATTCCCTAAAATTATAAGGGAGGCTTTTTTCATAGGCACTATCATAATGAGTACACCTCACTTTCGGGGGTTTCTATATTACGAAGCGCTATTTTTCGTTTTGAAATTTTGGAGCGAACTACAGCGGCAACCTGTTGGTCAGCCATATAAACTCCAATTTTGCGAATATTTTCTTTTGTTTCAGGGATTTTTACCTTTTCAAACAGATTTACTCTTTGGGAGGTTGAACGTAGCTCGGCCTCTAAAAGTCGCACCTGTTCATCTAACACTTCGGCCTTTAAATCAAGGGATACAGCCTTTTCTACAAAGTCGGCGGCTATATCTACCCAAAGGGGAGTTTCGTACAAATCATAGTCGCTTCTGGAAAAATCCGCCCCTAAAAAGGTGGGTATTGTAACACCAGCAATATTACCTGTGCCTTTACGGATGTTGCTTACGGTTACTACCCCCTCAGGGAATGCAGATTTTTCGCTAAAAACGGCTATCCAATCCTCAAATCCTTTTTCTAGCTTCTCCCGTTCTTTTCGCACCGCCTTGGCGTTTGCCTCGATGGTTCTGATTTCGGTTTGGAGCTGCTGTTTTTTAAGTGTTAGAGTAGGCAAATATCTTTGGTACATTTTGAGATTATCTTTTTGTACCTTTAACTCATTTTTAGTTAATTTAATTTTTGCCAAAATTATACTCCTCTCTTATTTTACAGGCCAAAATTCATCGGTAAGATCAGATTTTATTCCGGTTTCATTCTTTTCAAAGCAGTCGGCTAAGATTTCCCAGCCAAGGTCAAGGGACTGCTCTAAAGTCAGATTAACCGATAAGTCCATAAGCTTGTTTTCAAAAAGTTCACCGTATTTAAGGAGTTTTTCATCCCATCGGTTCATTGAGAAGCCCATATTTTTCTTTTCAAGAGTTTCCTTGTAGGAGGAGTACATACGAATCATAGCATCCATAAGAGCACGATGATCCTTACGGGTTTTGCTGTTAACGTTTTGTTTTAGACGTGAAAGGGAGCCAAAGGGCTCAATTCTGCCACCTTTAAGATAGTACTGACCCTCGGTAATGTAACCTGTGTTATCGGGGACGGGGTGGGTTACGTCATCGCCGGGCATGGTGGTAACTGCCAAAACAGTAACCGAACCTGAACTATCAAAGTCAACCGCCTTTTCGTAACGTGCGGCAAGCTGCGAATATAAATCGCCCGGATAACCGCGGTTAGAGGGGACCTGCTCGCCTGTGATGGCAATTTCTTTCATTGCATCGGCAAAGTTGGTCATATCTGTAAGAAGCACCAAAACATCTTTGTTTTGAAGTGCGAACTGTTCAGCAACCGCCAAGGTCATATCGGGGATTTTCATACATTCAACGGTTGGGTCAGAAGCGGTGTGAATAAACATAACGGTTTTACTAAGAGCTCCACCTGCTGCAAGAGTATCTTTAAAATAAAGAAAATCGTCATATTTAAGACCCATACCGCCAAGCAAAATAACATCCGCTTCGGCCTGCATTGCAATTCGGGCAAGGAGTTGGTTATACGGCTCACCCGAAATGGAGAAGATAGGCAATTTCTGTGAAACAACAAGGGTGTTGAACATATCAATCATAGGGATGTTGGTTCTGAGCATACGGTTTGCAAGAATACGTTTGGTAGGGTTAACCGAGGGACCGCCAATAGGCTTTAAATTATCGGTAAGGGCGGGGCCATTATCTCTGGGCTCGCCCGAGCCGTTGAAAATGCGTCCAAGAAGGTCCTCGCTAAAGGAAACACGCATTTCGTTGCCCAAAAAACGAACCTCGTCATCGGTGGAGATACCTTGACCTCCTGCAAAAACCTGCAAAGAAACGGTATCACCATCGATTTTGTTAACCTCTGCTAAGGATTTACCAAAACGGGTAGTTATCTCGGCTAGCTCGTTGTACTTTACACCCGTTGCTTTTAGGGTGATAACGTTGCCAACAATAGATTCAATTTTGTTAAAAACTTTATTCATATCTAGTCACCGTTTTTTAATAAAAGTTCTGCTTCAGTTGATAACTTTCCGCCACCCTCGGCATAGAGCACATCAATTTCGGCTTCAATATTTTTAAAATTATCACTTTCAAATTCTGTGTAGTTCCAGTCAATAAATCTTTGACGTATGCGGTTTAAAAAGCTTCGTGCTTCATCCTTATCGGTTACCGAATATTCGCTGCCTAAAATCTTAATTAGCTTATCGGTAACGTAGCACTGACGTGCGGTAAAGCAGTTTGCCTCAATGGGGTCAAAGGAGTTTTGCTGCAGATAAACGGCATCTAACATTTCGGCTTTAAGGTAGGTAACATAATCTGAAATGGAGGTACCCTCTTCGCCTACAACCTTCATCATAGAGCCGATTTCATCACCTGTCTGAAGAACGTTTTTGCAAAAATCCGATTTCTTTCTATCTATAACACATTGATATTTAGACCATGAAATAAGAGGGTCGATAGCGGGATATTTTCTGGCGTCTGAGCGTTCACGAGAAAGTCCGTGGAAAGCACCTACAACCTTTAGAGTTGCTTGAGTTACGGGTTCTTCAAAGTTACCGCCTGCAGGGGAAACAGTACCGCCTATTGTAACCGAACCGGTACTGCCGTCGGGCAGACGAACGTAGCCTGCACGCTCATAGAATGCGGCAATGTATGATTCAAGATATGCAGGGAAAGCCTCTTCACCCGGGATTTCCTCAAGACGACCTGACATTTCACGCAGAGCCTGAGCCCAACGAGATGTGGAATCGGCAAGAAGCAGAACGTTAAGTCCCATTTGACGATAATATTCTGCAAGTGTTACCGAGGTGTAAACCGATGCTTCTCGAGAAGCAACCGGCATTGAGGAGGTGTTGCAGATTATTATGGTGCGTTCCATAAGGGAACGACCTGTTTTAGGGTCAGTAAGTTCAGGGAACTCGGTTAAGGTTTCAACAACCTCGCCTGCACGCTCACCGCAAGCGGCGATTATAACAATATCAACGTCGGCATATTTTGATGTGGTGTGCTGTAAAACCGTTTTACCTGCACCAAAGGGGCCGGGAGTACAATAGGTTCCGCCCTTAGCTACGGGGAAGAAAGAGTCTATAAGGCGAACCTTGGTTTCCATTGTTTCTACCGGAGAAAGCCTTTCGCTATAGCAACGGATAGCACGTTTAACCGGCCAGTTAAAGCACATTGTAAGGGCGTGCTCCTTGCCACGGTCATCGGTTACAACGGCAACGGTATCCTTAATTGTGTATTCGCCCTTTTCGGCAATGGATTTAATTTTATAGTTACCAAGAAGATTAAAGGGAAGAAAAATTTTATGGGTGAATGCTCCCTCGGGTACGGTGCCGAAATATTCACCTGCACGCAGGGTATCGCCAACCTCGGCAGTGGGGGTGAATTCCCACTTAGCTTCACTATCTAAACCATCGGCATAGTTTCCACGCTCTAAAAACCAACCTGCTTGTTTTGCAAGTATGGGCAGGGGATTTTGAAGTCCGTCATAAACCTGACCCAAAAGTCCGGGGCCAAGCTGAGCCGAAAGCATTTCGCCTGTAAATTCAACCTCATCGCCACATTTTATGCCATTTGTCATTTCATAAACCTGTATTTGAGCCACGTTACCTCGAATACGGATAACCTCGCTTTTAAGGGAGGTATTATCCACCTTAACAAAGCAGATTTCGTTCATAGAAACGTTGCCACTAAATTCAACAGATACAAGGTTGCCGTTAACGCTTAAAACCTTGCCAATATTTTCGGTCATTATATAGCCTCCAACCTATTTCCATTTAAAATGGAATTGTAAATATTTTTGTATGCAGATTTCCCAAGCTCCTTATCAAACTGTCTTATACGAGATAGGAGCTTTAATTTCAAAAGATAGTAGAATAAAAATTCATCTGAAAAAGTATCCATCGGTCTTAGACCTTCTAAAAATTCCAAGCGATATGAATTGAGAAAAACTTCAGCGTCTAAGGGAGTTTTGGATTCTGTTGCCGCCGTAGCAACCTCAAGAATTTTTGGGGAGAAATTTTGATTTTCTGCATCGAATTCCTTTTTCATTTTTTCAGCTCTTACTACACCAAGTGCGAGCCTTAAATTTCTTTCGCCGTTATTCCAAGCTTCTATTAAAGGTGATGACGATTTTTGGTGGTCTTTTGGTGGAATAAGGCTCAGTTTTGAAAGCCTTTGCCATTTGCTTTCCTTTAGGTTGACGGAGCAAAGGTTTAAAAATGCTTCCTCGGTTATGGGGAGGGGCATATTTTCACCAATACCATCTAAGGAGGGCAACTGGGAGATTAAATAATATTCAGCCATAATTACTCCGCCTTTTTAAGAAGTTCCGTAACCTTGGGACTAAGATAATTTGCAAGCATATCAACAACTGCTTCGGCCGAATAATCGTAATAGGCACTGCCATCCTTTGCGGCAATGCGGAAACCGCCGTCAAAATTATCGTTAGGTTTAAGGGTAACGCCTTTAAGCAATTTTTCTTTAATGCCGGAAAATGCTGTTTCCTCAAAGGCTTTTAAGTCGTCGCTGTTTAAAATTACGGTAATGTTTTCAGCATCAGGATTTGATGCCCATTTTTCTATAATATTTGTAATAATTTCAGGCAATTTTTCAGAAGAGTATACGGCGGAAACATCTTCTTTTAAAATAGTATTTAGTTCCTTTGAAACACTTTCTCTAAAAGAAATAAGTAGATTTCTGCCCGCCTGAGTTATGGCATCCTCACTTGATTTTACCATACGTTCATTTTCAAGCTTTGCGTTCGCCAAAATTTTATCAGCTTCGGCTTTGGCATCTGCTATGATTTTTTCAGCCTCGGCTTTGGCATTTTCTAAAATAGTTTCAGCTTCGGCGTTGGCTACTTCTACGCCTTCCTTTTTAATTTGTTCAATAAGTTCTTGGAGTTGTACTTCCATAATGCGTTCTCCTTTTGATACTGATTTATGTTATTTTGCCCATAAAAAACAAAAAGAACCAAAGCCCTCTTCAGACAGCTGGTTCCATTAACACTTTTAATTTTTACAGTCAATAACAAAATAACTCATTCTATTACACAACCTTTAGTAGGATTATAACACAAAACAGGGCGCAAGTCAACGATTTGTTGTGTTAAAAAATTATTAATTATAAGGGTGTGTATTTTATTTGATTTTACCAC
>JAZSJA010000109.1:0-5870 GCA_045534095.1 Acutalibacteraceae bacterium
TGCCGTTTGAAATAACAACGCCATCTGCGGGTACTTTGCCATCAACAGGGGTAACGGTTGCAGAAACCGACTGGGTGTAAGCATCGTCAGGAATAATGGAATTATTTCCATTACCGATTACAACGTTCCAACCCGCAACAAACTGCGCAAGTAAAACCAAGTCTTTAAGGTTTACTCTGCCGTCACAGTTGTAATCAAGAGTGCCTTCTTCAACGTCAACCTCCCAGCCCGCAAGGTGCTGAGCCATTGTTTTTACGTCGTCCAGACCATATGCGTCGTCTACTGCATATGCTGAGTTTGTAAACACGCTTGTTACTAAAATGCAAATAATCAGGAATAATGCTAAGAGTTTTTTGAGGTTCATTAAAACATCTCCTTAAAAAAATTTTTTAATTATCAAAAAGTGTACAAATTGATAGCCGTTGTTATACATTTGATTTTAACATATTTTTATTTATATTGCAATACTTTGTACATAACTTTTGAGTTTTTTGGAAATATTTTTTATGGAATTTACAAACATTCTCAACTATCAATTTGTACACCTTTTGATAGCCGTTGTTTATTCTATAAATTATGAGAAATTTATATCGCCTGTATCTTTTTCAACCCCTTTTTGCCAGGCGTTTAAAGTTAAGTGATATTCTTTCGTTAATCAATTTGCTTGACCATATGGATATTCCTTTAGATTTTTAAGTCTAATAATTATACTATAACAGATAAAATGCTGTCAATTGCGTAAGTGCGTGAATTTAAAATTCACAAAAAAGTGGCTTGTAACAGATTTTATAGGTATTATCTGCCACGATATTCGGATTTTAATACGTCTGCCATTTCTTCGGGAGATTCCTGACATCCTCCGGCAAGCCATAGCTTGATAATAGCGTTTAATCCGTTTCTGAAAAATTCAATATGATATTTTAGGTTATTGTTTATATTTTCTTTTTCCGCTCTTTTAGCATCATATATGGATATTAGATGCTTATCATCATAGCACAGTTTAAAATAAGTTTTATAAAAAACTTGATTTTCTTTAATGTGTTTGAACATCTTTAAAACACCTGTGCGTTCATTGAAATAATCATAATCGGCAAACAGATTGCTGAATTCATTTTCCAGCACCTCTCTTGTTTTATCAGCAAGGTCAAAAATATCAATGTAGTTTGCATAGAAGGTGCTGCGATTTAGTTGGGTCTTTTTAATAAGATCCGAAACGGTGATGTCCTTAATTTCGTGGGTTTGCAGAAGTTCTATAAATGCTCGCTCGATTTTCTCTTGCGACTCTCTGCGGCGCTTATTGTTTTTTACGTTCATATTAAATCTCCATTATTCCAACACTTTTTATTAAATTGATGGTCTTGTTTTCTTTTATTCCAACATTTGTTGGTTATTTGTTGATTGTTTTGTTTTAACAAAAATATTATACTATAAAGGCAATAAAAACACAAGTGTTGGTTTAATGAAAGGAGTTTTACAAATGAAAAAGAGTAGTTTTGTTGCGTTGATATTAGGAACCGTGAGCGGAGTGCTTTTTGCACTTGGTATGTGTATGGCAACTTTTGCCTGAATGGAATGCCTTTGCAGAGGGCGTTGTTTTAGGAATAGCGGGTGTTGTGCTTGGAATTATCACGTCACTTATTTGGTGTAAGATGGAAAATAAAAAACTTCCTAAAATGAACGGAAAAATTTTATTACGCATTATATACACAACTATAGCGATCCTGGTTTTTGGTGCCGGTATGTGTATGTGTCTTGTGTGGCAACAAATTATTTGGGGTACATTAATTGGTTTGCTTGGCATTATAATGTTAATTGCCCTTATTCCAATGATTAAAGGCATTAAATGAAATTATTAAACGTTTTAAACCCTTACACAAGCCTTACATTTAACGCAGTTTATGGCTTTGGCAACTGCATTATAGGTTTTTTAAGCGCTTCCTGGTGGTTCATTACAGTAGGTGCCTATTACGTTGTGCTTGCAGTCACAAGATTTTCTGTGTTACAGGTTAAATTAAAAGGGAGCAGCGAGTATAATACAGAGCTTTGTATACGACGTATTACAGGGATTTTGCTGGTTACACTTTCGTTTTGCATAGTAGGCGTGAACGTAATGTCTGCTATTAAGGATAGGGGCATTGCGTTTAACAAAATTATGATGATTACTGTTGCTGCCTACACTTTCACCAAGATTACCATCGCTATTATTGGTATGGTAAAAGCAAAGAGTTCACTTTCTCCCGCCTTAAAGACACTACGCAATATATCATTAGCCGATGCGTGTGTTTCCATTTACGCAATGCAAAGGTCAATGTTGGTGTCTTTTCCGGGCATGGAGAGAAACAACATTTTATTATTAAACATTTTTACAGGAACGGCAGTATGGATTATTGTGCTGCTTCTTGGAATCAATTTAATTGGAGGAAAATATACAGATATGGCTAAATCAAAAATTGTAAAGGCAAATGAAAAAATTGCTAAGGCGGTAACCGGCGGCTACAAGAAAATTGAAAAAGGCGTAGTTGGCGGGTATAAAAAAATTGAGCAAGGTGTTGTTAATGGATATACCAAAATTGAAGATAAATTTGTAGATGATTACCTCACAAAGGACGGCGAAACCGTAGAGGAAGCAAAAGCAAGACTCAAAAAAGAGAATAAATAAAAATGCTCTGCCGTAAAAAGCAGAGCATTTTTTATGTTTTTTGCTGTCATATTGCTGTCAATAGCAAAACGAGAACTGTAAAATCCCTTGAAATTAGGGGTTTCCAGAGGTGTAGGTAACAAAGAATAAATCAAAATATTCTAAAAAGAACAAAATAAAATATTCTCTAATAACATATAAGATGAGTAAATTAAATCATTCATTTAGTAATAAAGCATATAAGTATCGTATCAACATGGCGATGGAGCTTCTTCGTTCAACCAACATTGAAGTGAGAGAAATCGCATTTATGGTTGGATTTTCGGATTTGCCTCATTTTATTAAAACTTTCAAAAAACATACAGGAAAAACGCCATCCAAATACCGAACTTCCGCTGAATAATATAATGAATTTAAAAAAAGCAACCCTTGACACCACAAATGCAATGTCAAGGGTTACTTTTTTGTTGTATTTCAAATAAGCCTTCCTGCAGCCGTACCATTTAAATCATCAAGAATTCTTTGCGCGTGTTTTTGCATAGTAACAGTAACCTCATTATTCTTAAAGCCTACCACTATGCTCAACGTGCCAAGATAAGTATCAATAACTCTTACAAGAATATGCAGTTTCTTCTCTTCGCACCAAATAGCAGATGCGCAGCAATCATATGCCCCCTCTTCATAAACAGAAGCCGTAAGACCCATTCTTTTGTTACCGGGGAATTTGCCAAATATATTATATCCCATTCCAAATTCTATACGATTTTCTCCCTCGGAATTTTCATAGTTGAAAATACCTTTATCTCCATCAAAAGTTATTGATATAGAATTTATGCCCATAGGATTATCTTCAAGAGCATATTTTTTACCGGTTATTTCAGCAGAAATATTTTTCGAAACAGAACCTGTTAATGATAATAACCTTTGACTATTTAGTGTATTGTTAAGGGAGTTAAAAGCTATAACGTTTTCCTCCAAAGGTTTACCCAATTTAGGAATAATATTATTATATAATTCATGCATTATCACGGTGCGCACTATATTGCCCGAATCCATATTCTCTGCAGTCATAACAAAAATAAAATCCGTTTCAGGGTCACAAATAGCCAATTGATCAGCCATACCAATAAAGGCAAAGCCATCACGCGGCATTTTCCAAATCAAATAGCCATACCCGTTACGCTTATAAAGAGGAGTAGTGATTCCGCTATTATCATTATCAGTTTGTTTAGAAATCGCAACTCGCATAAATTCTTCATTTATGTATCGTTTACCGTTCCACACTCCCCCATTCATAACAAAACGAGCAAATATGAGAAGGTCTCGAGTGGTGCACATAACACCGGAATCCCCGTGAGAATGTCCACCCGGAGCCAAAAGACAATAAGATTTTTCCGAAAATCCTATTTCAAGCAAAACTTTCTCTTTTAAATAATCTAAAAACAATTTACCGGTGACTTTTTCAACAATGCATCCAAGCATAAATGAACCTGCGCTATCATAGAAAAAGTTCGTATTGGAAACCTGATTTGAGGTTACGGAAAAATATGCTTTTGCACGATCATCTCCACCCCACCAGTTAGCATATTTTGCCATACAACTACGCATTGTCAACATATCACGAATTGTAGTTTCGCGATATTTATCATCAATGTTCTCGTTAATATATTCAGGAAAATAATCTAAAAATTTATCATCGAGCGAGAGAAGCCCTTCTTGCTCCGCAAGACCTACTGCAATAGCTACAAAACTTTTAGAAACAGAATACATTCTATGCAATGTATCCTTATTGTATGGTTCATAATAGGACTCCGCAAATATATCATTCCCTCGAGCCATTATAAAACTATGAGTATTAATATTGTAAGAATTCATAAGATTGACAAACTGTCCGATTTTTTCAGATGATATACCCGCTTTTTCAGGGCTTATCCTTGTAAACATTTAAGTCTCTCCTTTTACCGCTTTAACTCAATATTACAAAATCAAAATCAAAATGTAAATGGGTAAAATCAACTTATCATTGTGTTTTTCATACTCTAAAATACACAAACACCCATTCTGCATAACATTTTAACACGAAAAAATAAAAATGTAAAGTTTCAAAACCGAATTAAGGTAAAGATAACACAACTTTAGGTTCACTTAACACATTTACTTCCATCTATAAATATACTAAAATTTAATATGTATTATTATGCTTAAGAAAATACAAGTAGCCGAGACATCTTTGGAGGTCATATAGTGAATATTTTAAAATTCGGAATAATAGGCATTGGCAATATGGGCTCTGCCCATCTTTCTTGTAACAAAGAATAAATCAAAATATTCTAAAAGAACAAAATAAAATATTCTCTAATAACATATAAAGACAAGGAAATAATTCACTCATTTAGTAATAGAACATATAAGTATAGATAATTAACAAGTTACATCTATTAGTATAAAAACCAAACAAGTTAAAACCACTCAAAACTAAGTAAATAAAAGGGTTTTAGGTAAGGCAAGTTAGCCGTAGTAGGCACTACCCCGTGGGAATAATTTTTCAAAAAAATAATGCCCTTCCGTATATAACGGAAAGGCATTTGTTGTATTTGAAAAAAGATGAGAGAGGATAATCGTGAGTGTCCTTTTGAGGAAGATACCTGCGGCAATTCATCGTTTGCACTCTTCTCACCAAAGTTGTGTTGAACCTAAAAAGACACGGCAGGTTTCCTGACTTATGATGCGGCAATGTATATTGCCCGGAAACGCTCCTTCTCAAAGTGCCGGCATTGCTACCGGGGCACTTCAATGGACTTTGTGTTTCCATTCAGTCAAATACAGTAATGGCGGTTGTTCAGGATTCGAACCTGATTCCCTTTTTCATTTACTCAGTTAACAACTTTTCAAACCGTATCTTCTTATATCGTATTTTGTTTAACTTATTATAACTCATTTTTATGCAACAGTCAACCTTAAAAATAAAGAATAAAGTAGAAAAAACAAAATTTTTGCAAATGAATTCATTGGATAATATCTTTTTGTTAATGATTTCTTGAAACTCATATATAACCTTTATCATATTTTTAACCAAAGAGTCGCGGGTTCGCGGCTCTTAATTTTTTATAAAAGAGGTTAAAAATATGAAAAACCATGATGAAGAAGCAAAGAAAAGAAGAGAACAAAGACACAAGGAGATGCGAGCAGGTTTTATAAAGAATTTAAATGCTCTTATGTATGAACGAAATTA
>JAZSJA010000115.1:0-8470 GCA_045534095.1 Acutalibacteraceae bacterium
TTCGGTTACAATATTGCCCTCAAAATCACTTTTATGTAAATCCAAGGATATATTTTTAAGGGTAAATCCGTAGTCGCTTAGCTTTTCAATAGAAAACTCAAAAAGCTGACGATTATCTGTTTTTTGATGAATTTCGGCACCCTTAACCATAAGCCCCTCATAAATTTTCAAAAAGTGAGTGGCGGTAAGGCGGTGGGAGGCGTAGCGTGCCTTGGGAAATGGGCAGGAAAAATTAAGGTAAATTCTGCCGATGCTATCGGGCTTTATGTATTTAGGCAGGTACTCTGCACCGCTGTTTAGAAAGTAGACGTTGGGTAACTCCTCACACTTTTTGCAGGCGGCGTAAATAACGTTGTTGTTTTTTTCTACCGCAAGATAGTTAATGTTTGGACTAAGTTTTGCAATTTCATAAACAAACTGCCCCTTGCCGCACCCAATCTCTAAATGGACGGGATTATTGTTTTTAAAAATCTCACAGAAATCCATATATTCCGGCTTTTCTGCCGCCTTGCGGTAATCTCTTTCCTCGCTGTATTTTATAAGCAGATTGTTAAGCTCTGCCAATTTGTTATCCAAATTTTTCTTTCTTCTCATTCTCATGGGGCAAAATTCCTTTATATTTGTAAAATATTGTTTGTAATATTATATCACATTGATTTTATGGGTGCAATAAAAAATAATTTAATCCCCGCAACAAAAGGATTTTTCGCCTTTTAAATTACGAGGATTTTTTGTTTGTTATTGTTGATTTTCGGCGGGTGTCAATGCGGCAATAAGACCCTGAGCCACCACTCTTGTTGTGAAATCGTTAGGATGATTTACGTTGGTGTTAAGATAATCTATAGCAAGCTTGCTTTGAATAATCTCCACAAATTGGTCGGTGAGTTTAACAAGTGCAACGCCCTCATTTTCCCCTGCTATGTATTCAAGCTCATCCTGATATCCCAAATACACCTCGGGGGCGTAGGTTGTGGCGGCGGTGTTTGGTAGGGACTGAGACCACAAAAGCACCTCTGCCTCAGGATTGCAAACCGAATCAGCGGGGTCGCGGAACTCATAAATAATATTCTGCATATTATCAAAGAACTCATCGCTTGACATTTTTGCAGTAGCGTCGTTTCCGCCATAGCTTAAAATCATAAGGTCGGTTTTCCAATCCTCGCCCAAATAGCCTAGTCTTTCCTTAATGCTTTTTGCACCCCAATTGCTCTTAGTGCCGCCAAGTGCCAAAATTTTAAGGTTGATTTTTGCCTTAGGATAAAGTCTTTCAAGCTCTGATTTAACCATTTCGGGCCATGTTGGTGTGTAGGGCGGGACATTTATAACGTTGCTGCCTACCTCACCCGTTTTAGAATAGATTGAGTTTACAAAGTTAAGACCGCTAGAGCTCCAACCTGTAGATATTGAGTCACCGTAAATAAGAATATTTACCTCTTCGCCCTTTTTGAGTTTTTCAAAAACCTTTGGCAGCTGCTCCTCTACCGACCGGATTTCAATGGGGTTATAGCCCTCGCCATCCTGCCACTGAGTTTTATGCTCATAGGTAACGGCGATGCCGTATTTCACATAGGTGTGATCCCCTATAAACTCTAAATATTTTCCATCGGCGGTGGGGAAGGCGTTTTCGGTTTCGGTAATAAGATCACCTTTATAAAGAGGTATTCTTGAGTTTTCTAAGCGTTTAATAAGTCCATCGTCGGTTATTTCAAAATCTACACCCTCAATATAGTTGGTGTAAAGGTCGTAAGAACGCACCGAAATAACCTCGCTTATGGGGTAAAGCAGCTTTGCGGTATCTCTGCCCGGAACAAAAAGAAGGTTTTCGTGATAGACGGTATCCCCCTCCCAAATGGGGAGTGCGGCTATATCGGCATTATATCTTGAAAGGTCGTTGCCTTCCTTATCGATATTGGCATCGCGACGTTTATCATCGCCATCGCACTTTACCTTGATTTCCACCTTTTTATCGGCAACAAAACTGTAATCTCCATTTTCATCAGGGTTAATGATATTGGCGTTCACCTCAACCTTGGGGGTAAGATTATCTGCGGTAAATACCTTGAATTTTACCTTGTCCCCGGGGAAGATTGTATCCGGTGTTGCGGTAATAAGCTCAACCGAGGATGCGGTAGAGTTTTTTATGGAAAGGTCGCTTTTAATGACGTTTTTTGCAAGTGCAAGATTTATATTATCAATAAAACAGGTGGATTTTACATTTTCTCCATCTGCAAGACCGATTTTACAACCAAAAACCGCATTTTCCACCTGATCGTAGGTTTCAAAATTCATAACAACCTTTCTCCAGGTGTTAGAAGCAAAGTTTTCATTAAAACGTTCGGTGTATTGGGTGCCTGCACCTGCAAGCTTGGTCATATTTCCGTCAGATGCAGATGCCTCGGTATCATACACGCCACAGGTTAGTTTGCTTACATGGCAATCAGGATCTTCTGTTTGGCAGTAATAGAAAAATGAGAGGGTGTATTTTGTGTTGGGCAACAATTTAAGCGGTGTTGTAACGTACTGACCATAATTATCATATTTCATTGATTTTTCCCCCGTGTAAACAACAGAATCGGTAACCGAAATATTAGCGAAGGCATAGTCTTTCCCTTGGTAGAGCTTGCCCTCCGAGGAATAAACCCCAAAGTCCTGTGCTTCCAATTTTTCCGCATCATACAAAAGGGCTCCCGTTTCATATGCTTCAAAGTTAATATCAAGTTCTAATTTTTTAACCGTTTTTGAATTTTCAGAATTTGAGCAAGAGGTAAAAAAAGCAAAACAATTTAAAATTAAAACCAACGAAAGTGCAATTGCTATATACTTTTTCATAAAGTCTCTCCCCTGAGTTCTCTGATAATCTCGTTCATTGCAATAAAGTTTTCGGTGGGAACGTAGTTTGGGATGGAGTTGCCTGAACCAAAGGCAAAACCGCCGTGACCCTTTGATTTTGCCACAACCTCGGTAATGTATTCTTTCATTTCAGGCTTGGAGAGTCGGCAAACTGCATCGGTATCAATACCGCCAAAATTACCAATTCTGTCACCGTATTTTTCAACCCATACGGGGAAGGGTGCGATTTGATCCTCGTTGGAATGCTTTGCATCGATTCCCGCCGCAATAATATCCTCCATAACGTCAAAAATCTGACCGCAGGAATGCAAAAGGAAGGGCTTGTTATAGGCGTGAACCAAATCAATAATGTTTTTAAATTGGGGGATTATGTGCTTTCTTATATCGTCATGGGAAATAAGGGTGTTGTTTTTAAAGCCCAAATCATCACCAAAACGCAAAACACAATATGAATCGGAAAAGTTTTCCATAAAGTTTTTCCAGATTTTAAGATTTGTTTGACCTACCTTTTTAAATAAATCGGCGTAGAGTTCGGGGTCCTCAAAGGACATAATGGACAAATCCATATATCCCACCAAATCTTGAACGCACTCGAAAATTCCGTTACCTACGCCGCCAACCGCCTTCATACCCTCGGGCATGGCTTCTTTCAGGGCTTTAAAAACCTCAAAATATTTTTCCTCATATATGTGTGGGAGTTCGTCAAAGGGGTATTTGTTGAAATCGTCCCTTGTTTGAATTACGCCCTTTTTATGACCACCCAAGGCACCGCCACCCGGCAGAATATCGGTAATGCCCAGTTCAAAAGAAATGGTATCGTAGCCCATCTTTTTGTAAAATTCTGCAAGATTTCTAAAAAACTCTTTTTTATCCTCAAAATCGCCATACAAAAGCGAGGTGTAATTTTTATTTAAAATTTGCTCGCTTATACCGGTGTCGATAGCATGCTCATACAGGGGTATTCTTTCTACCTCAATATTTCTTGCCGCTTTTTGTAAATTTGTGTAATCGGGTGTAAACATCATAGTACCTCCTATAATTTAATTAAAGGTCATTTGTTCAATATATTTCTCCATAAAATATGGGGACGAGGAAAGGTCAAGAGCCTTTGATTTTTCTGCAAGACTAAAGGATTTATCCCTAGCCTTTTGGGAAAGCAAAATCATAGCCGCTCCCATTCCCGCAGCGTTGCCAATGGGCTTAGCTTTATCTGCAAGGGCTTTAGGAATAAGTCCGATTTCCCCTGCCTTTTCAACGTCGATAAAACTACCAAAGCCACCCGCAAGGAGCAGTTTATCAACCTCCCGTAGTTCTATATCCATTTCCTTTGCAAGGGAATGGATGCCCGCACTTATGGCAGCCTTTGTAAGTTGAAAGGTACGAATATCCTTTTGGGTGATTAAAACGCCACTATCCCCTATTTTAACAGCGGGGCTTCCATCATATTCAGTTAAATACTCTCCGTATTCCTCGCTTTTTTCGGCAATAAGACCCGTTTCATCCAAAAGACCTAACTTAAAAAAGACATAAACCGAATCTATAAGCCCTGAACCGCAAACCCCAACAGGTTTCTCTCCATTTATTACGGTATATTTAATTTTTTTGTTTTCTATGTAGACTCTGCCTATTGCACCACCCTTTGCCATCATACCCATAGTAATTCCCGCACCCTCAAAAGCGGGTCCGGCGGCGGTGGAGCAACAAACTAAATTATTATCCTTAATAAGTGCCATTTCTCCATTTGTGCCAATATCAATAAGCATTAGAGTATGGTCGGTTTTCGCCAGTTCGGTACCAACCAACAAAGAACAGGTTATATCACTGCCCACAAATGCCGATATGGTTCTGGGAAGGTAAACCTTGGCATTTAAAAAGTCATTAAAAAAGCCTTTTTCAACGCAAAAATCCCCAAGATAATTACTAATTTCAAAGGGTGCTTTTGAAAGAGGGGCGGTGTTTTCTTTAAGCAGTAAATAAAGCATTGTGGTGTTGCCCGTTAAAACTATGGCGTCAACCAAACTAAAATCAATCTTATATTTACTGCAAAGGTCTTTAAAGGCTTTTACCAAGGCGTTTTTGACGGCATTTGATAAATCCTCCGCCTTGCCATTTATAGCCCCTTCGATTCGGGAGATTACGTCTGCCCCAAAAGAGGCTTGGGGATTTAAAAAGGCATCATACCCCAACATTTCTCCCGATTTTAACCTATACAAATAAACTGCAACGGTGGTTGTGCCAATATCCACCGCAAAGCCGTAATTTTCTCCCAAAGGGTCAAGCTCAAAAGTCGGCAACAAGCCCTTTGAAAGAATAAAATCTGATTTTTCCTCAGGCAAAACAATCTCACAGTCACCCACCGCCATAGCCATACAGGAAAGGCGGTAGCTACCGGCCTTCTCGCCTAAAACAGACCTTTCGGAATCGGTCATTGCGGAAAGGCTTCCCTTTGCCTTTACAAAGCATTTTCCACAGGTATGGTTACCTCCGCAGGGCATTGAAGGATTAAAACCATTTTCACAAAGTATTTCTGAGAGTAGCTTTCCCTCACTATACTCTACGGTGATTTGCTTTTTGGAGTCTTTGATTTTTACTATCATAAAACTAAATTAGCAAAAAGAAAATGCCGCGTCGGATGCGGAGGCCGCATCGGAGGTATAGCAGTCTGCACCAATTGAGTCGCAGAATTCTTTGGTTACAGGGGCTCCGCCAACCATAATTTTAAATTTATCGCGAACACCTCTCTCGGTGGCTAAATCAACTATATTTTTCATCTCGCCCATTGTGGTTGTTAAAAGGGCGGAGCAACAAATCATTTTTGCGTTATGCTCAATAGCGGCATCGATAAAGGCTTCGGCAGGGACGTCGGTGCCTAAATCTATAACCGTAATGCCCTTGCCCTCCAGCATCATTTTAACTAAATTCTTGCCAATATCGTGAAGGTCGCCCTTTACGGTACCGATTATTGCGGTGCCCTTAGGTTCAACACCCGCATTTGCAAGATGAGGCTTTAACACCTCAACGCCCATATTCATAGCACGGGCGGCTATTAAAACTTCGGGAACAAAAACCTCGTTATTTTTGAATTTTTCGCCAATGATGCTCATACCCGAAAGGAGACCCTCCTCGAGTATTTGTTTTACGTCAATCCCCTCATCAATAGCGGCTTGAACCTTTTCCTTTACCATAGGACCTCTGCCTTTTTGCATAAGTTCGCTGATTTCCTTTAAAATAGACATAATTTTTACCTCCATAAAATTTGTAAAAATCCAGTTTGCTATTTCCCCCTGCTATCCCTGTATTTTTTAGGGGAAACGCCTACAATATCCTTAAACACCTTGGTGAAATAACTTTGATTTTCAAATCCGCACATTTCACTCACGTTGGCAAGAGAGATTGATTCATTTAAAAGCAGAATTTTGCTTTTTTCAACACGCACCCTGTTGACATAGGAAATAAAACTCTCACCCATTTCATCCTTAAACATGGTGCTTACGTATGAACGGCTTAAATAAACCTCTGTGGCTACCTTCTCAAGGGTGATTTTTTTGTTGTAATTTAAATTTACGTACTGCATTATTTTGTAAAGAACGTCGGAGTGCTTTACGCCTGTAAAATCGAAAGAATACTGAATAAAACGGTGCATAATTGCCGTTATCCAAGGGCTAAGCTCCTCAATGGATGATATTTTTTCGATTTGCTTTATGTTTTCCTCATTAAATAGCAAAATTTCCTCAATACTTGCTCCCGCATCAATAGCAACACGGGAAAGCAAAACAAGCATTTCTATAATTCTTGCCTTTATGGTTTTAAACTCTTCGCCCCCTGCAAAAAACAGGTACCCAAGCATATCGTTAAGGAGCTTTTGGGCTCCGTCTTTATCCTTATTTAAAACAAGATGGTTAAGCTTTTTTTCATTTTCGATTAAAAATCTGATGTCGCCCTTATCCCCCTGCCACTGAGCCTTCATTTCATAAAGGCGAGAGAGAATTTTATCCTGTTCCAGATAAAAACTATTGTACAGCCTTTGATTTGAAGAAATATTTCCCGCAACTGCAAAAAGTATTTCTTCAATATGCCGCACCTTTTCGGTGCTTAAAAGGGGGAGCTTTTTTATCTCTTCTTTTAAATTATCGTCGCAAATGGTTTGTACCGTATCATCCATTTCTCCCATTACTACCGGCCCTACAACCAAGCCACCGCAAAGGTTATTGTTTTCATTGGTTAGTGCCGCCGAAATAAGAATTAACCCCTTAGGGCAATAGGATACGTATTTACCGCTCCAACGGTATGCCTCACTGCAACCGTAATGCATAGTATTTAAAGGGTTGCAGCCCTTACAAATATCGCAAAAATCATTACCTGAAACAGATTTAAGCTTTAGGTCGGGCTCGGTTAAAAGTAATGAACAAGTAGCCCCACAAATACCGCTTATATGTTGGCAATAATCCTCTGCTTTGCTTATAAAATCGCTCATTACTCCACCCCCCTATGCATTATAATTTTAGAAGATACAAATCCCTTTGTCAAGGGAAGAATTACCACCAAGTTACTTTTGAGAGTAAAACTCTTCTGCCGATTTAAAAAAGGCATCAATATTTTCCCAAGGGCTGGCGGGCGGAATATCGCAACCTGAGGATATAACAAAATTTTTATACTGAGAACATTCATCCATAATGCGTTTTGTTTCAGCTTTAATGGATTCGGGTGTTCCGTCTTTAAACTGGGCGGTAGGGTCAACGTTACCCATGGCAATTACGTTTTGTGGAATAAGTGCCATCATATCTGCCATTTTTATGGCGTTACCAAAATGGTAGGCAGACGCCTCTGTTTTGAGTATTGAATCTATCTGACGGATTGTGCAGTCGCCGCAATTATGATAAATTACGGCAAAATCATCATCTTTAAGGGCGTCAAAAACCGCTTTTACGTACGGCTCGGAAAACTCCTCTACCAAATCGGGAGAAAGAAGTCCCGCAAGGGGCTCTGCCATAACTATGCCGTCGGCACCTGCCTGCTTATATGCCTTTGCATAGTCTATAAGAAACTCGGTAGCCTTTTTAAGTACGGTGTGAACAACCTCAGGCTCCTCATAGCATTTAATAAAAGCTTCGTTCACGTCAATCAAGCGACCTGCAAGGGAAAATGGACCAATAATACCCGCAAGAACAGGGCGGTCGGTGATAAGCTCCTTCGCCATTTTTATGGCCTCAATATAAACTCCTGTTCTGCCGTCCCCCACCTTTGGAATTTCAAGGGCTTCCGCCTTTTCCATACTGTCGGCGATAGCACCTATAACGGTGGGAACTTCATCATCTGAAAAACGTATGGTGGAGCCGAATGCCTCCGCCTCTACCGAGAGGTCCATCATACTGACCGATGCGGCAGAAGGGTTTCTGTCTGCCACCGCTTTCATGCCTTTTGCCTGCATATGGGAACTGGATATAAGCTCCTTTACGCTTATGCCAAGAAGGGAAACTGCCGGGAAGGATAATATTGGAAGGGGTAACTTTTTATCTGCTGATAATAAATCCTCAAGCCATTTTTTCATATTCATAATAAAACCTCTTTTCCCTTTAAATATATTATACTGATTATATTTTATCAAAAAACAAATTAAATT
>JAZSJA010000050.1:0-38523 GCA_045534095.1 Acutalibacteraceae bacterium
TGTTACGCTGTCCGGGATGGTTACGCTTGTTAAGGAGTAGCAATTCCTAAACGCACCATAACCTATACTTGTTACGCTGTCCGGGATGGTTATACTCTTTAAGGACATGCAACTACCAAACGCAGAATCACCTATACTTGTTACGCTATAGCCATCTAGTTTTGATGGAATAATAACATTACCCCTAATATAGCTATCAACAGAGGTAATAGTCGCTTTACCGCTTGATACCTCATAAGTATAATAACCACTTGTCGCCGCACTTACTTTAAATTCAAACGCACCAAAAGGCATAGCTGTTATAAGCAAAACAGCAACCAAAACAATCGATAATAATTTTTTCAAAACAAATCACACTCCAAAACAAAAAATGTGCAAGCGAGGGCCTGCACACAAAAAACGCACAGCTCCGCTGATGCGACTCAACTTTACAATACTAACCAAAGTATGCAAAAAAGAGCATGCGTTTTTTACAAAATAAAAAACGCCTACTTTGGTTAAAACAAGTATTATGTTGAGTCGCAAGAATATTTTACCACTTACAGCATTAAAAGTCAATATTTGTTAAAAATTAAAAATAGTGTGGCCGTAAAAAACGGAAAAGCCGCTTAATTTGCACTTTTTTCTCGGAACGAGCAAGCCCGTTCCCTACATTATTTCTTGCATTTTTGCATTAAAATTTATCCCTCTACCCTACTTTTTTGTTTTACCTTTATAAACAATCATAAAATATACTAACTGGCCGATTATCGCTAAAGTCCAAGTTATTGGATAAGACCAATAAATACTCTCGGTAGTATTAAATATTTTAAAAACAGTAAAAATCCAAATTATTCGCGCTATGCAAACGAAGAACAGCGTAATAATCATAGGAACAATTGATTTACCCATTCCACGAGACGTACTAGCAGTAACATCCATTATTCCGCACAACCAATAGAAAATACACATTATGCCCATTCTGATTCCGCCTGCAGCCACAACGTCAGGATTATCGGTATAAATTGAAAGAAGCGGTGTTTTTAGAATTAGTACGATAAAACCGGTAACAAGACCAAATACAAATGCTAAACCGGAACATAACATTAAAGCCTTTCTAACTCGTTTATAATCACCGGCACCTGTATTTTGTCCTGAAAAAGTAATAGCGGCCTGTCCAAAAGAACAGCTAACTTGATGAATGAATCCTTCAATATTAACTGCAGCAGAATTACCTGCGATTACCAAAGTACCAAAACTATTAACAGAACTTTGGATAATTACGTTAGAAATTGAAAAACATGCACCTTGAATACCCATCGGCATACCATAAAATATAATTTGCAAAAGCTCTTTTTTATGTATACGTAGTTTATTGATAAAAAGCCTGTAATCGGCATTTTCTCTTATAAGAATTACCACAATCCACACCGCAGAAATGTACTGTGAAATTATTGTAGCCAGTGCAACGCCAACAACATCCATTTCAAAACAAATAACAAAAATCAAATTCAGACCTACGTTAGCAATTCCGGAAAGAGAAAGAATAAAAAGCGGCCTCTTGGTATCACCTGCTGATCGAAGAATTGCCGCACCGAAATTATAAACCATAAAGCCCGGTAAACCTAAAAAATAAATTCTTGTATATAACGCGGCTTTATCAATAATATCATCCGGGGACCCCATTAATTTCAGTAAAGGATTTGCCAAAGTAAAACCTATTATACCAACAAATATACCACTAATTAAACTAAGAAGCATAGCAGTATGGACAGTTTTGGTAAGCCTGATTTTGTTTTTTGCACCAATAGATTGTGCAACTATAACACCGGTCCCAAGGGAAAGACCCATAAAAACATTGACAATCAAATTGATAAGAGAAGATGTAGAACCAACGGCAGCAAGAGAACTATCGCCTGCAAATTTACCAACAACTATGACATCGGCAGCGTTATATAATAACTGGAGAATACCGGTCAACATAACCGGTATGGTAAAAAATATAATTTTTTTGAGCATTGGTCCTTTAGTCATATCGACTTGGTAAGATTTAGCCATTTCACATTCCCCTAAACATAAATAACAAAATAATGATATCACTCAAAATCAAAAATGTCAACATTTCTAATAGAATAAGTAATACAATTAAAAACATTTAATTTACAAAATAATAAGGTTTTATCTTGCAAAAAATACTTTTTCAATTTATAATAAAAATAACTTAAATTTTATATAGAGGTTTTCATATGAATTTCAAAAAAATAATTGGTTTACTACTTTGTTTTATAATATCATCTTTTTGCCTTACAGGCTGTGATTCAAACAATGATTACGTTTTGTATTTTGAATTAGATTCTGCCCCAAAAACGCTTGATCCACAACTTGCAAACGGCACCTCTGAAGAGCTTTTGATAAAAAACCTGTTTGAGGGCTTACTTCGAGAAAATGCAAAAGGTGAAATTGTAAAAGGTGCAGTAAGTGATTATACTATATCAACAAACGGAAAAACATACACTTTCACTTTAAGAAAAAACGCTAAATGGTCTGATGGCGAAGCTTTAAAAGCGGAGGATTTTGTTTTTGCTTTCGAACGTGCAGTTGATCCAATAAACCAAGCCCCATACGCCACCTCTCTTTACAGCATTATGGGTGCTAAAGATATAGTTGAAAATAAAAAAGATGCAAAACTCGGTGTAACCGCAATAGATGATCTAACGCTAAAAATCGAGCTTGAATCCCCTGATAAAAATTTCTTACACACACTAACTACCGCTATTTGTATGCCCTGCCGAAAAGACGTTTATGATAAGGCAAAAGGTCAATATGGTCTTGTTGCTGACAGAATAGTTACAAACGGGTCTTTTAAGATTAGATTTTGGGATAAAGGCGATAAATTTTCCCTTAGAATAAATAAATTTGATGATTATAATGGAAAGTTTGAGGCTGAAGCCAATGCGGTGATTTTTAGTGTTGGTAATGCTTCGGGGCGTGCCGCACGAATAGAAAAAAGCAATTTGGATTTGGGTTTTGTTAATTACTCTGAAACAAGTAAAAACAGTTCCGTTTACACCTTTGAGAAAAGTTGCTACGCACTTATGATAAATAGAGACTCTCCTTTTGGAAGTAGTGATTTTAGAAAAGCTTTCGCAAAATCAATACATCGTAATAGACTTAAAAACGAACTTGGAAAGGTTTTAAAAGAATCAGCCTGCCTTATACCAAATACCGTTCAATTAAACGGCACTTCCCTATCAACACAAATTACAGTTGCCGTTCCTCCTACTTACGAACCTAACGAAGCGCATTCACTTTATATTTCCGCTTCAAAAGCAGTTAAGGATCTTCCTAAAAAAATCGATATTCTCTATTTTGGCGATCAAGACGTTCAAAATCTTGCTCTGCTTGTTGCCGAAAATATGCAACAAGCGTTAGGTGCTGTTGTTAACGCGATACCTACCGACTCCGAAGCGGCTCTTATAAATTCGGTAGCCCAAGGACAATACACACTTGCAATAATCCCTATATCAGCTAAAAACAGCGAGCCTTTTCAATTTTTTGAACCTTTCACCAAAAATAGCACGGGGAACATTTACGGATACGGAAGCGATGAATTCGACGAATTTGTTTCAAAAATCAAGCCAAACGCAAATAATGACGTCATTTTGGAAGCGTCGGAATCTGCCCTTAATAAACTAATAAGTAAGACAACAATTATTCCTCTTGCAATGCGTCTGGAAGCATTTTCCTATTCAAAAGAATTCTCTTGTCCCACCATCTCTCCCTTTGGCGGAGTAATTGATTTATCCCTAATTAGAAAGGTTAATTAGTAAAACGTGCAGTTTAAAGACTAATTGTGCCAGACAAAAACAAACCCACCAAAATCCGGTGGGTTTATTTTTATCTTAAATGTATAAATTGGTTGTTTTTCTCAGATTTTCACCTGTTTTTATATAATCCTTATTTATTAAAAACAACAGTATTAAATGATTTTGGCTTTAAAATAAGATTATTTCCATTAATTGTTAAAACCTTTTTTGTGCTATAAGGATTCATAATAACTGCCGCAATGCTTCCATCAATATTTTTAAAAACTGCTGAACAAGTAGAATGTGCTCCTTCAGTACGAAGCATAACAGCACCCGGTTTTACAAAATGGGAAAAGTGCTTAACACAATAAAATTCGGGAGTTTTTTCGTAATTGCCATCTTTGATTGTGTATAAGGAATTTTGATGCCAACCCCAAGTTGAAAGTCCGCCATCTGCAAGTGCCATATTCCAATAAACGTTGGCTACAACGCCGCTTTTACTTGCACGACGATAAAGTTCAAAAACGTGCATAGCATGATCCCAGGTATTATTTCCGTCACCGCATTCACATTCTGTATGCACGGAATTTTTATCCGGATAATCTTCTGAAAACAGAGCAATTTCATCAATAGCACTCCATTGAAAACCAGCACCTTTTATGGCATCACGAATTTTTTTATTTTGCAGAATGGTATTATAAATTTTAGTATAATTGTCACGCCAGCAATTTGTTCCTAGCCAAATTTCACATAGATCCCCTATTTCGTCAATAAGATAGTTTCCGATAAAATTTTCCATTTCTTCTGCTGTGTACTGACAAGATGGGAATTTATGATCGCACAAAAACTCGTTTTGTGGATAAATATGTGAGATTTTTATGCCTTCATCACCATAAGCCAAAACAAACTTTTTAAAATAAAGAGCGTAAGCTTTTAAGTTTTGCTCGGTTTGAATTAGTTTACCATAGTTGCAGGCTTGGGGATATTTCATCCAAGTTGGAGGACTCCAAGGGGAGGCAAAAAACTTCATTTTGGGACATCGCTTTTGTGCTTCTTTTATAGCCGGAATAATATATTTTTTATCCCGCTCTATTGAGAAATTTTCCATCTCAAAATCGCCTTTTACGTCATTATAGGTATACCAATCCTCCGCAAAATCATTAGCACCGATAGATATTCTGTTATAACAAAAGCCAAGACCATCATTGGAAAAAAGTTCGTCAAAAATCTCTTCCTGTTTTTCTGCCGAAAGAGAAAAAATAGCCTTCATTCCGATTTCGTTAAAACAAGCTCCAAATCCGTAAATTTCTTTGCCAATTGCTTCACAGATTGTAAGTTCTTCGCCTTTTTCCGCCGAAAAATCATCAGATTCCAACCATTTTTCCTTTTCGGTAGTAGAAATCCATATCATAACATCACCTTCATGCTTAAATTCAATCTTATATTTATACTATTCAACTTGAATAATATCAAGATTTTGGAAAGTAACCTTTGCTACACCCTGTAGATTGAATTGCAAAACATAAATTTCAGTTCGGTCAGTTGTGTTGAAAGTGGTTGAAATATTTCCGGGGTTTTGAGAGTTGGTATCACTTTTAGAAGTCCAATAATATTTATCTGTTTCGGTTCGATAAACGTTGGCAAGGTTGCCATCAATGTTTTCAAACACTTCCATAGAAGACATGGTTGGAGTAACCGTATCGGAAGCCGTTTGATAAAAATCCATTGTGAATTTATATTTGGAATTCTTTTTAAGTTTTAAGGTAAGATTTATTTCTTGCCAGCTTGCACTTGTAAGACTTATATAACTTTTGTTATCGCCACTAGCCTTAACCCATGATGCAAAACTCCAATTTTCTAAATCAAAAAGTTGATTTTTGCCAAGGTATTCATTGTAATCTGTTAAAACAGACAAGGAAGCTTCTCTGGACACAGCATCTGCACCGGGAGTTGCAAGTATTGTTTCTGCAACATCCTTAACAGTAACGCTATGCACGTCACCATATAAAATTATATCCTTTTCATTAGGCTTTGAGAATATAATATACGATCTTACGCAATAATCGACCGCATAATTTTCCACATCGATATTAGTTAAAACACAGGTGTAAACACGCTTATTATCATTTTCATCAAACACAACATTTTTAATTGTATTTCCGGTATTTATGTTATGAATATAAGCCACACCTTTTCTTACAACGCCACCAACTTTTTTAGTATAAGCAAGGTCATTCCCTTGGAGTGATGCTGTTTTTGCTGCTAATGAGCCGTATTCGGTTGCTGTATAACCCTCAGCGTATTTTTTGGCAAGAATTTCAGTATTTATAGTAGTTTTTATACGTATTCCTTGTTTTAAATTATTCGATGCATCAGCTGTTCTTATAGCCGCTACTTTTGCTTCAAAATCAAACTTACCATAAATTGCTGAATTGATTTTATATTTCACCGAATCAATTGCGTTGTTTTCGCTACCACAGTTTGAACAAATATCATTAGTGAATTTATGTTTTGTACAGTAAACTCCCATCTCACTTAATTGAACGTACCCGGTACCATATTGGTCGGCAGCACTTACGGCCGTTACACCCAATTTAACATATCTTCCGCTTACCGGAGTTTCAAGTTGAATTACCACGGGGTCAAATCCATTAGTTACCTCAATGTTTGTAGCAGTATAAACGGGGGTCCATACAGCATTATCGTCACTTACATATATTGTAAATGAAGTAGGCATACCCAAAACGCCCGATGTTAAAATATCATTTCTCGGATACAAATGGAAACGGTCAAAGGAATATTTTTTACCTAAATCTATAATAGCAGGAACCTCATTAAAACTGTTAATGTTAGCACCTACACTTCCGCTTGACCATCCTTTAGTACCACCAAGATAGGACTTGATTCCGTCGGTTAGATGTGCCGCTGCCCAATCTGCATTAGCACTTTTTGCTGTAACTTCTTTACCCTCGGCAATGCTTTGATACATAGCCTCTGCAAAATTAATAGTTATATTTGCAGAATCTTTAACCGTATATTCAAGAGCATTATCTGTTGAAATAATTTTTCCGTCACTTACCCAACCTTTAACTATATAATCAACAGAATTAAGGCATTTTGCTGTTGCGGTAACTACGTCACCCTCAAACAAATTCAATGTGGTTGGAATGCTTTTGGCTTTAATCTCGCCATTAACCCTAACCTCTGCCTCGATTGCGGGCATACCTTCAGTTTTACCATCTAATTCAATTTTTACGGTGTGTGTTTTTACATATTCAGTACTGAAGTTAAAGTTACCTGCCACCGCATTGAATACAGCAATATTATTTTCAGTATATGAATATTCAATACCGTCTGTTAAAAGATTAGTTTGTAATGCTGATTTATTGTTAATTAAAAGTTTAGTAATATCCTGAACGGGGATTTTAATTGTAGCGGTAGTATTTGCAGGAACAGTAGCATTATATAGCCACTTATCACCCTCATATTTCATATTGCTCACAATTTTGCCGTATGGAGATTCATAGACTGCATTTACGTTTTGTAAAGAATAATCGGGTTTGGGTGAAAGAATTATATGTTTAAAGCCCGGACTGTCCATGTCAAAACCTATTCCTGCCATATCTGAGAACATCCAACCTAAAACTGCACCATAGGAATAATGGTTAAAGGAATTCATAGAAACTGAGCCAAATCCATTGTCTAAAGTATATGAATTCCAACGTTCCCAAATTGTGGTAGCACCTTGGTCAACAGAATAAAGCCAAGATGGATTATCATGTTGAAGAAGTAATTTGTATGCAACGTCTGTTCTGCCAATTTTTGTTAGCGTTGGCATTAAAATAGCAGTACCCAAAAAGCCTGTTTGAAGTTTATTGCCGTTGCGTTCAATATTTGTTATAAGTTGATCGGAAACAATATCGGTATTATCTACCATATCAGCATAGAGAGCATATAAACAAACTGCTTGAGAAGATTCCTTCAGAGTACCGTCTGAATTAACAAACTCTTTTTGATAAAGTGATTTTTGCTCACCATAAACTTTCATATACTGCTCGGCTGCTTCAGTTTCTCCGATAGCTTTTGCCATATCTGCCATCATAAGAGAATCGAGAGCATAAAAAGATACTCCTAGCATCTTATTGCCGGTAGCACCGGTCGTTTCATATGAGAGCCAATCGCCAAACGTAGAATTACCACCGTAATTTCTATTAGCTAAAAATTCATCCATATAAAGGCGCATTGAATTCCACATTTCAGTTATAATTGTGGTATCTCCGCTCATCATATATAGATAATATGGCAAAATAATTCCGCAATCTGCCCATCCAAAAGCACCATAACTGCCTAAATTATCAGAATTAGGAGCTATCGCAGGATAAGCACCGTAATTTTCGTTGGATTCATCCATTATTTGACCGTCACGAATATCTGCAAGATATTTTCTTAAAAACGCTTTATTATCTCCTAAATACAGGCCTGTTTCAGCAAAAACCTGCGTATCGCCCAGCCAACCTAAGCGTTCGTCTCGCTGTGGACAATCTGTGGGCACAGAAAGATAATTCCCGTACATACTCCATTTTACGTTACTTATAAGTTTATTTATATCATCATTAGAGGTGGTCATTTGAGCGGTATCTTCAAGTACCGATGTTACAACGTCTGCTTTAAGAGAATGGAATGTAGTTGTTTTTGAAACTGTAATTTCTAGATAACGGAAACCGTAGAACGAAAACCCTGGATGCCATGTTTCTTTTATGCCACCTGCTGTAACATAGGTAGTATCCGAAGCAGCTGTACGATAATTAGACTCGTATATACTTCCCTCAGGACCATCATTTCCTCTTGAAATCGCTCCATTACCATCATTAAGCATTTCACCATGATCGATAGTTATAACAGTACCCCTTTCGGAGGTTATTTCAAAGTTTTCCCATCCTGCAAGATTTTGACCAAAATCAACCAATAAATTTTGGCCCGGGTATAATACTATATCATCACCATCATTATATTCAGCAATGGTGTTCACTCTGCCGTAGTAACCTGTTATCACATCAGCGGTACCCTCGTAAACAGAGAGTTTAACAGGTGATTTTTCTAAATCCTTACGAATTCTCACAAAAGCACCCGCTTGAGCATAAGGTTTACCGGAAAACTCGCTGTTGATTTTTGGAGTAGACCAATTTGCATCCCCATATCCGGGAAGCATCCAAGCTATATCGACAGTAGCGTTATAGTTTTCACCATTATAAATTGACGTGCTGGTTTGCACGGGGGCAACCTTTGCAGTTTTAAAGCTTTGATCTGTATTAATTACCTCTTTTGTGCCATCAGCGTAAAACAAAAGCATTTTGGCAAAATAAGCGGTTTCTTCACCCTGTTTTAAAAGACTATCGTCTGCACTCCACCAACTATCTGCAACTATACTTGAAAGCACGTTGGCTTTACCTTTATCCAGCATATGAGTAACATCATAAGTATTGTAACTGCGTCGAACTGCACCTTCAGTATATCCAGGCTTTAATTCGTCGTAGCACATTTCACCGCTATTCAAAAGATTTCCAACTCTTTTGCCATTTATATAAGATTCATAAACACCAAGACCGCTTGTATACAGTTTAGCTGATACAAGATTATTTTTCACCGATATTTCTTTACGATATGCAGGTAAATTTTCATCGTCACTTGAATTATAAGATCCAAAGGTTTTAAGCACAATAACGCCTTCTGTATAAGTTTCATTGCTTGAACCTACAAGAAGCATGCCGTCTTGAACGGTCTCGTTTATAGTACCTTCAAAATTTGACACACCCGAAGAAAAATCTTCATCATAAATAATGTACCCAGATTCATTCTTTACTACTATATTATCATACGATGTGCTTTCAAGAGGGTTTTTAAGATTATGACGAAAACCGATTTTTCCAAGCTTTATATCAGTATTATGAGTATAACTACCCGCATAGGTAAGATTGTTTTCATCAACACCAAAGTAAAGTTTTGCCACCTTACCGTTTACAACAATGCGTTCGTGAATAAGTTTACCAATAACATCTGTATCGTTATAGCCTATAGCATCATTTAAAATAAGCTTATTAGCGTCACCGGGTAAAACCGTCCAACTGCCGTTAACCTTTGCGTGGGGACGAAGTATTATAGAATCGTCCGAACTGTTTTGAGTGCTAACTTGAAAAAGAACGTAATTTTGCAAATCATCACTCATACCAACAGCGAAACCTTGATTTGCACTATTTATTCTAAAATCAAAATCTACAGTAAAATTAGTGAAATTTTTAGCATCGGCGTTTTCGTCAGAGTTTTTCTCATAACTTATCCATTTAGTATTTTCAAAGGCATCTTCTTCTAAAAGTGCAGTTTCAAAATAAGACTCAGTGTATTCGGTTGCTACACCTTTTTCATCCTTAATTGCTATTTTCACAGTATATCTTTCGGATGAAACAAGTGGTGCTCCATCATAAACTACGGTAGTGTCAGAGCTAACTATCCAATTTGTATTCCATACTTCTGTACCATTAGATCTGGCAACAATAATATCGTATGCACTTTGTGACGCACCAATATTATTGGATTTCATTTTCCAACTAAATGTTGGCGTTAGTGTATCAATTCCAATTGGTGCTTTTAAATCATTCACTTTAATATCGTAAACCTCTGCTGAGATTTCCTCGGCAAATGCGTTAATGCAATTATTCAGCGGCACGCCTAATCCACCCGTTAATAAGTACGCTAACACAATACATACGCTTAAAAGTTTTAATGTTTTTTTAGTTTTAATACGCATATAATCACCCCAAATTATTAATTATAATTTAATAATAAATTATATTCATTAGATAAACCACGTATTTTTTTACGAAATAACTAGCATCTTTTACGATTGCATAAATCAACTCATAAAAAAACCACCCGATATACAGGTGGTAACTAAAGTTATAAAAACATCACCAATCAATTTCAATAAAGAGTTTAAGCTTATTGTAAGACTGGTGATGTTTTATAAGAAATTAAACTAATTAAATTTAATGGTATGAGTTAGCGAATAACAGTTATCCTTTGAAAGGGTAACTATGTCTTTTTTATATTTGATTTCTTTGCCGCAACCTATGGCGTCAGGAATACCATCCCAAGGTTCAATGCAAAGATACTCTGCACCGGGTTTGGTCCATATTAAAAGGTTTTTAAATCCGGCGTAATCAACCTCAACACTATGGTCATTATCAACCTTTTTAAGCCAAACCTTTTTTGAAGCAATATTAGGAAGAATAAGTGCATCTTTCTCAAAGAATTTATCATCCATATAAAGCTTGTTACCCTCCATTGGAAGAGGTGTAGTTTCGCCGTTTATATAATTTCCGGTAACGTGATATCGTGCAAGAGGTTCTGCTTTTTCAAATTCTACGTAATAACCTTTAAGTCCACCGGGACAAGCATAGGCTTCGTGAGCACCAAAAGAAAAATAAATATCTTTATCATCAACATTATTCACCTTATACTCAATCTCAATGGAATTATCATTAAGGACAAATATAGCTCTGAATTCAAACTCGAAAGGATACTGTTTTCTTAGTTCATCATTATTTTTTAGCAAGAATACAGCCTTAGAGTCTTCTGCGAGCTCTACTTCAAACTCAGATAGTCTTGCAAAGCCATGTTTTGCCAGGTTATAAGCCTTTCCGTCATAGATAAATTCATCATCCATAAGACCGCCAACAATGGGGAAAAGCACAGGAGCTCTACCCGACCAAACCTCAGGATTACCCTGCCACAGTAATTCCTCACCGGCATTGTTTTTAATGCTGTAAAGCTCAGCACCAAAGGGATTAATTTCAACTGTTAAAAATTTATTTTTTATTTGTACCATATTTAAACACCTCAAAAAGTTATTGTACAAAGTGATTTTAACATAATATAAAAACTTTTGCAAGTAAAAAACTAGTAACTTTTATTTTCATCCTTTGATTTTTCCTTTGAATTAGCAACCACGATGCCTAAAGAAATTAAAACAAAGGCAACTGCATATTGCCATTTAAAAATATTTTCATTTATTATCAAAAAGCTAAACAATGCAGAAAAAAGTGGCTCGGAAAATTTAATTATAAAAAGTTTTGAAAGATTTTCTTTTTTCACTATTAAAAACCACACGCAATAACTAATTGTAGAAACCAAAATAATTATAGCAAAGACGAAAACCTGAGAAAAACTAGTCGGAATGAATTTTTGCGGTCTGCCGCCTATAATGACTCCAAAAATCAAAAGCACCACACCACCAAACAGTTGCGAAACTCCGGTAGAAGTTATTGGTTCTACGTATTTAAAAACTTTTTTGCTGGTAACGTTAGAAAAAACTGTACAAAACGATGCACCAATAATAAGAATATCTCCAACACCAAAGTTGAAACTACCCTTACCAATATTTATTGCAAAAATACCGCAAATTCCCAAAACTAAACCTATAACCTTTTTGAGATTCAGTTTATCCTCCGGGAAAAATAAAGCGGCAAAGCATATAAAGAAAATTGTACCGAGTTGCTTTAGAATAGCCGTTTTTGATCCGCCTGTTAAATTAAGGCCAACATATGTAAACGCGTAGTGAAATATTATAGCAAAAGCTCCTGATAACAAAACCATACCTATATGATTTTTTACAGGAATAAAAGAAGCTTTGTTTTTAACAAACACATAAAAAGATATTACAACTCCGCAAATTAAAAACCTGACTCCGGCAAAGGTTAATATATCCCCTACCGCCTCCATACCTGAACCTACACCAAAAACCTCATATCCCTTTTTTACCATTGGGAACAAAAGGCCCCAAAGCATCATCACTAACACAGTATAAGCTACACCTTTATTTTTCATGAGAAACAGTTAATACCACCTTACCTATGCTTTTACCCTCAAGCAAAAGATTGTGCGCCTTTTCAGTTTCTTCAATGGGTAGAATCTTGTAAATAGATGGTTTAATGGTACCATTTTCAATTTTAGGCCATACATCCTTAACAAGCTTGGCTAAAAGTTCAGCTTTAAATTTAGGGGTACGGTTTCTAAGCATACTGCCAACTAAGTGGAGACCTTTGGTAAGTAGTGGTCTTAACTGAATATTAGTTTCAGTTCCCGCTAAAGTTGAAATAACAACCCAGTAACCTCCTCTAGCCATATAGGGAAGACTTTTTCCAAGCATTTCTCCCGAAAGACAATCCATAGAAACGTTTATAGGATGACCGTTATCAGCTTCCTTAGATAGAATTTCAGATGTATCTTGCTCGCTGGAATTTATAATTACATCAGCTCCTAAATGTTTAATCTTTTCGGCAATATCACCACTTAAAACCGAGGTAATTACCCTTGCACCAAAAGCTTTAGCCATAGGAATTGCAACACTGGCAAGACCGCTTGCACCGGCAGGGATAAATGCAGTTTGCCCCGCCTCTAAGTGGCCCTCAAAAAACAAATTAAGATAAGATGTAGCATAAGCCTCAGGAAGGGATGCAGCCTGCTCTAAAGTAATACCTTTAGGAATCGGCATCAACATATCATATTTAACGGCAACGTATTCTGCATAACCGCCGCCACCAAGCAAAGCACAAACTTTATCTCCTATTTTATAATTACTTTTTTCGCCTGCTTCTTCACCAATCTCAACAATCTCACCCGAAATTTCAAGTCCCATCCAAGGAGGGCATCCCTCAGGGGAAGGATATTTGCCTTGTCTTTGCAGTAAATCTGCTCGATTTACACCTACAGCATATATTTTAACCAGTATTTCATCCGCTTTGATTACAGGATTTTCAACATCCGACCAAATAGGTGTTCCTTGTTCATTAACTAACATTGCTTTCATAGTATCACTCTCCATCCGTTCCTTTAAGTGCTAAGGTTCTACCACCATCAATTATATATGTTTGACCGGTAATAAAACGATTTTTCTCGCTAACTAAAAAAGATATTAAATCTGCCACATCGGTTGCGGTACACATTTGATTTAAAAAGTTTGTTCCATATTTATATTTATCTGTAAGGAATGTATCCTCAGGACGAGCAACACAACCTGGAGCCACACACATCACCTGAATATTGTGGGGTCCAAGTTCTTTTGCAAGACCTTTGGTCAGTGACATAATTCCACCCTTGGCAGCTCCGTAATCGGTACTACAACACATACCATTTACACCAACGGTTGAAGCTAAGTTAATAATTTTACCGCCTTCGCCTTGTTTTATCATAATTCTTGCGGCGGCACGACTTGACCAAAAAGCACCATAAAGATTAACCTTTAAAACTTTATCAATTACGTAATCTTCCTGATTGACAAGGTGTGTCCATTTAGCATCAGGACCGGCAATGCGTGTACTACCTCCTGCCGAATGTATCATAATATCAAGTCTACCAAAATCCTCTGCACACTTTTCAATTGCGGCAGTAATTTCAGCAGAATCTGAAACGTCTGCTATATATCCTTTTGCATTTCCACCCTCTGCAACAATTTTATCTACAATATTTTTTACGTTTTCTTCTCTTATGTCACAAACGCCAATAGCAACACCTTCTCTGGCTAGGGTAAGTGCCGTTTCGCCACCTAAATAACCGCCTGCTCCAGTAATAAAAGCGACTCTTTTTATACTCATATTATTTCTCCTTTAATTTAAAGTTGTAATTTTTCTACACCATCAAGCACCTGCTTAATGGTTGTTAAATCCATTTGAGTAAAATTACTTCTCGCATTGAAGCCGTTGGAGGTAAACACTAACGCTCCCCCAAGCATAGGGTTGATAATTCTTGTAAGGGGAGATGTCACTCCATTAGAAAACAACGTAACCGGTGTTTTTATCTCTTTTTTAATAGTTAACATTGATCTAAAAGATTCTAGCATATCCTCATCAGTTTCACACTGTGTAACGATTTTAATCATATCCGGCTTACGCTTTTCCAAAAACAAACACAGCTCCACAAGTTCATCTGTCTTCATTGGAATCAAAAGATGATTTGATAGCAAAACCTCTGCTCCTTTAAAATGGATCTGCTCAATGAGATCACACTGCTTTTCAATGATTTTTGGATCTACTACAACCTCTCGGGGCTTATTTTTGATAAAGGAATAATCAAAATGAGCAAAGTCATCATTAAATGCAAAATGAGAAGGCCGATCAAAGGTGTAGCCTTGCATATCAATACCCGCTGCGCCTGCATCTATTGACATCATTAAAAGAGCAACGCGTTCTTCCTCACTTGTTTCGGTTACCGTCCAATCCGGCGCCTGATTATAATTTAGTCCCAAAATTGGCAAAGACGACTGATTAACAATTTGAGAAATACACTCTATATTTCTATACTGTTCATCCAAACAAGAAAGATGCAAATCTGCCACCTGCGCCCCATTAATAGCATAATTTTTAATTTCTGCAATTGCATCGCGAGGCGTTCTTTCTCGAATAACCGCTGCTAAAATCGGCATTTTGTTATTAACAAAAGATTTTCTCATTTTATCTCCTCCAAGCTATCTGATCATCCGCTATAGTTAAATAACATAATAAAAGTCTCTCAGATCACCAACTAATAAAGTATAAACGTATATTTAAAAATAGTAAATATATAAATTGATATTTTTATATTATTTGATACTTATTTTTTACAAAAGATTGACTTTTTTAAAAAAATAATGTTATAATTAAAGCAATTATTTATTTGGATGTGAGTATATGGTTACAAACGATTTATCAAATCTGATTATAAAAAATATTATATCTGTTAATAATATTTTTAGTACAACCGGCGAATCATCACAAAGGAATAACAGGGCTTGTTGGGCGTTGCTTATAAAATACGAAGGAGAAACTATATACTCCTTTGAAGGTAGGCAAATAAAATCAAACACAGAAAACATAGCACTTTTACCAAAAGGAAGCGTTTACAGTTGGGTTTGCACAAAACAAGGTAGATATATTGTTGTTGAATTTGACGCTAACCTAACCGGTAAAAACATTCTAACCCTACCAAATAAAAAAGGTGATTATATTTTAAAACTATTTAAAGATTTAGAAAAAATATGGAACCTAAAACATCAATTTTATAAGCTTGAATCCATAAATTTAGTATATAAAATTTTAATGTCTCTTTTAGAACAATCTAACAAATATCTCCCATCCGATACAAAAGAAAAAATCCGACCCGCCCTTGATTATATTGCGGAAAATTACAACAAGCCCATCACCAATGACCAACTAGCCAATTTGCTAGGAATAAGCACGGTATATTTTAGAAAACTCTTTACAAAATCCACCGGCACTTCACCCATAAATTACATTCAACATTTGCGAATAAATAAAGCAAAAGAAATGCTTAAAAGTGATTACTCAAAAATTTCTGTTATATCTGAAGCTGTTGGCTACTCAAATATATATCACTTTTCAAAAACCTTTAAACAATTAACGGGGGTTTCTCCAACCGAATACGCAAGAAACAAATAAAAACATAAACAAAAAACTGTCATTAAAGGTTGATGCCTATATGACAGTTTTTGTGTAATATTAAATTTACAATTTTGCTTTAATTGCGTCCTTTATTTTTTGACGAAGATTTAAAATATACTCTGCTTCCTTAGGATATCTATCAAACTCTATCTTATATTCCAAATCGCCCTCTATAAGCTGCATAACGTATTCCTTACCGTAAAGGCTCTCACAAAGTTTAAGAGCACGCATATCTTCTAAAGCATGCTTAAACACAAGAAAATGAATGGTGTTAAGGGCGGTGCCATCAACAGCTGGATAAACGCTAAAGGCATCACCGGCAGGCACAAAATATTCTCCGCAAGAGTCTTGATATGGATTTATAACCGAATCGGAAAACTGATTATAATAAAAGTTAAAGCCCCATTGTAAAAATCCAAAAATGTCAAATTTGTACATTTGAACACCCATAATTCTGTTTCTGGCAGAGGGCATTGAAACAAATCGATTAGAAACTCCCTCGGTTTGACCGCAACAATAATAGGTCCAAAGATTGGGAATTTTAGCCTCAAGAAAAGGTTTAATATGATTGTTCGCAGGAACAGGGCAAGCAACCGCACCTGTTTTGTAAAACTCAAAATTGGATAAAGCATCCAGCATAGGATAGCCTTCCAAAATATTTTCAATCTGCTTTTTAGCCTTTAAATAATTATCCAAATGCTCAATATTGGGTTCATCTGAAATATGGAACCAACACATTTTATCAACACCTTTTGATTTCAGAAAATCTAAAAGGGCGGTTAAAAATTCTTTTAAAAATTCGCCATATTCTTCACCATGAGCATCTGTTTCCCAACCAAAAATCTTTTTATATTCACCGTCAACAGTAGCCATTACCTTAGGGGCATGAGCTGCACCCCACTGAGAGAATAAATGGCAAATCTCAATATATCTGATTTTATATTTAAGCAAGATATCAATCCAACGATTAAGTTTTGAAAATTCGAAAGAATATTTTCCGCCATTCACAAAAATATCCACAAGCTGACAGGTGGGACGCTCGCCACCCACCATTGTATCAAGGGGTGGTGTTAAAACAGGGGTTAAAATCATATTTATACCGCCATCAACTGCTGCCTTAATATAATTTTCAATAATCTCCCAATGTTTTTCGCTATAAACAGGAAGGTTATAATAACTTGAAAGGCAGTCAGCGTGGAACCATTGCGTATATGTAAGTTCTTGCTTTGGCAAATCAGCATCTATTATCTCAACTTCCAATGTAGCCGAAGCTAACACTTCCTCTTTATCTAAAAATGAAATTGTAATAGGATAAACGCCTGCTTGCATTTGGCTTTCGGGCTTTATATCAATCCACAATGAGTTTAAGGTATTATAAACGTACGCAATGCTATTGTTGTACGTAAGAGGTCTTAAAAGATCGGGATACAAACCTGAAGTCTTGCGAAGATAATTCTCATCATTAACGTTATGATATATCGGGAGTGATACGTTAACCTCTTCAACAACACTAACCGTTAAAAACTCCTTTAAGGGTGAATCTATTTTAAGGCTATTTATACTTTTCCAAGCTATCTCAGAATTTGTGAAAACATATGCTAATTGAACCGATAAATGCTCATTTTTAAACATAGAAATATTTTTAAGCTCAGGCTTATCATCAATATTTTCATCTTTAAAGCACTTTTCCAAAGCAGATATGAATTTGATTTTAAAATTTTTATTCACGTTAGCACCACCAAAGCAAAGTTTTTTTTAGTATATCATTTTAAAAATTAAATATCAATAGGGAATATTATTATTGTGCTTAAATTATGAATATTGTCCCTTTTGCTTGACTTTTTAATGAATTTGAGTTATTCTATAAATTAGATATTTTCAACTTGTTCCTTAAATACGGAGTAAATTATGAGTATATTAAATAAATTTCGCAAATCTATTATGCTTTGCTTTAAATTAGCGTTGTTATTTTCAATAACATTTATATTTATTGGATGTTGGCAAAAGTATTACGTCGAAGCGTTGTTTAGTGGCAAAGGTAACTACGTTGTAGTTTTTTCGTACTTAGTTATTCTTTTAGCTTTTAGTAATTTATACGGTGGACTTAAAATTGGCGTGTTGCGACTGCATGAGGTTATATACAGTTTTTCCCTTTCAATGGTTTTCACCAATTTTGTTATGTATTTAGAGTTGTCGCTTATAGCACGTGTTTTGCTTAATCCTTTACCACTTTTAGGTTGTGTGGTAATACAACTTGTAATTATATTCTTTGGTTGCTATGCACTTAATAATGCTTATTATTCTATGTATCAACCTCATCACATTTTAGCCATTGTTCACCCCGGGTATGACCAAACTAACATTGTTGCTAAAATGAGTAAAATAAAAGAGCGCTACACCATTGATAAAATAATTACTTCCGACTTAAAAGAAGAAGAAATTTTAAAGATTGCTAAGGACTATGAAGCGGTTTTATTAGGTGATATGGAAAAATCACTTCAAAACAATATTTTAAGATATTGCTATAAAGAGCGCAAGAGAATATATCTCTCCCCTTCAAGTAACGATATTATTATCAACAATAGCTATCAAAGTCAAATTTTTGATACCCCTATTTTTATTTGCCGAAATCGTGGTCTTTCTGTAGAACAACAGTTTATTAAAAGGCTTATGGATTTGATTGTTTCCATAATTTGTCTTTTAATCACAAGTCCTCTTATGATTTTAATAGCTATTGCAATAAAGCTTTATGATAGAGGACCTGTTTTCTTTAAGCAAAACCGCGTTACCAAGGATGGTAAGATATTTAACGTTTTAAAATTCCGTTCAATGATTGTTGACGCCGATAAAGTTGCTCTTCGCAAGGCGACCAATCACGATGACAGAATAACTTTAATAGGCAAAATTATTCGGCCTTTAAGACTAGATGAGCTTCCACAGTTTATAAATATTTTAAAGGGAGATATGTCTTTAGTAGGGCCTAGACCTGAGCGAACCGAAAATGTTTTCCAATATACTCAAATGTTACCCGAATTTGATTTACGCCATAGAGTAAAAGCCGGCCTTACAGGATATGCTCAAATTTACGGTAAATATAATACCTCCCCACAAAACAAACTAAATATGGACTTAATCTACATCGAAAAGTATTCGATTTTACTTGATATTAAGCTTTTAATTATGACAATTAAAATACTTTTTATGCGTGAAAGTACGGAAGGCTTTTCTGATGAAGATAGTATAATTTATACTTCTGACACAAACGCAAAAAACAAATCTGATAATAAAACGGAGGATTAGAAAATGAGTGATTTCAATACAACGTTGGTGGTTATGGCTGCAGGTATGGGTAGTCGCTTTGGCGGCTTAAAGCAACTAGAGCCAATTGGTGCTAATGGCGAGGTTTTGCTTGACTACTCGGTATACGATGCAAAAAAAGCCGGTTTCAACAAAGTAGTTTTTGTAATTAAACATGCTATTGAAAAAGACTTCAGAGAAATGGTGGGCAAAAGAATCGAAAATAAGATCGACGTTGATTACGCTTTTCAGGAACTAGACAAACTCCCCTCGGGTTTTGTTGTTCCGGCTGACAGAGAAAAGCCTTGGGGCACCGGCCACGCCGTTCTCTGCTGTAAAGATTTTGTTAACCAACCTTTTGCAGCAATCAACGCAGATGATTTTTACGGTCCCTCTGCTTATAAACAAATCAACAACTGCCTCGCAAAACAGAGCGGTGACTACTGTATGGTAGGTTTCAGACTTAAAAACACTCTTACCGACAATGGAACGGTTGCACGTGGAGTTTGCGAGACTGATGAAACTAACCATCTTAAAAATATAACTGAAATTACCAATATTAAAGATTGTGCCTACGAAGATGAAAACGGCAAGAAAATCATTCTCCCTCCCGATACTGTTGTTTCCATGAATATGTGGGGATTTACTACCGATTTATTTGGATATTTAGAGGATGGATTTAATAAATTTTTAACCGAAAAAATTAACGTCCCTAAATCTGAATACTTTCTACCATTTCAAATTGACGAACTTATCAAAAAAGGTGAAAAGCAGGTTGAAATGCTTGTTGCTGAGGATAAATGGTATGGTATGACCTATAAAGAAGATAAGCCCGTTGTAAAAGCGGCGATTGCTGAAATGACCAAAAATGGTCTTTATGACGGAATTTAAAATTAAATATATTTTAAGCAGGCGATATAAAATCCTACCGGATTTTATATCGCCTGCTTTTTTGCATCCTCGGCAGTTATGCGGCTTTGATTAGGCATATATTCTTTTAGCGTTTTGCCGAATTTAATAAAAATACCCAACAGATGAATATAGCACCTGTTGGGTTGTTTTAAATGTTAACCTTAATAGTTTGTCCCTGCTCAGCAGAAGCGAAAGCTGCCTCCATAACCTGCATTACGCGTCGTACTTCAGCATGTGTTACCATAATATCTGCTTTTGAGTCGAGCGCTAAACAGAAATTACGATAAAAATCATGAACGTCGCTTTTGGGACGAGGAATTTTATATTGTTTTAAGGTAAGTTCATCACGTGGAGCCATAGTTTTTGTAATACCTGCAGCAGTTTGAACAGGTAAAACATCCTTTTCATTCCACGCAGTCATAAGCGAAACCTCAGCCTCTTCACGCCAATCTCTAATTAAGGCACTACCCTTTTTACATTGCATATAAAATCTGGGCATTGCAATAAAGTTATATGTACCAACCTCAACGTAAGCCGATTTACCACTTTCAAAAATCATATCAAGTCTAAAACCGTCATCGACCTCCGTGTTAGTTATGTTAGTTGTAACACAGTTAATGCTAACGATTTTTTCTTTAAAGATTTGAAGCAATTGATCTATAAGATGTACGCCCCAATCAAGAATCATACCGCCGCCTTGTGCTTTGGTGCAACGCCAATCACTTGGAATACCACGGGAACCGTGAATACGGGATTCAATGCGGATTACATCGCCTATTTCACCGCTTTCAACAATTCCTTTTACTGCGAGATAATCAACGTCAAATCTACGGTTTTGATGAACTGTAAAAAGCCTTCCCGTGCTATTTGCAATTTCAATCATTTCATCAAGTGCAGCAACCGACATTTCAACAGGTTTTTCACAAATAACGTTTTTTCCCGCATTAAGAGCCTTGATAACAAGTTCCTTATGGGAATCGTTAGGTACTGCAATAACAACTGCATCTACCGTCTCATCTTTTAAAACTACTTCAAAAGAATCGTACAAGTTTATACCTAATTCTTTTGCCGCAGACATTCTTTTAGGATCAATATCATATGTGCCGGAAAGTGTGACAACATTGCTATTCATAATTTGCTTGCAATGCCAAGTACCCTGACCACCACAACCTATTACAGCGATATTTTTCATAACCAAACACCTCAAAATCGCTTTTTAAATTTATATTAGTATACAGCAAAGTTAAAGTATTCACAACAATTTTATTGCTTAAAAATAGCCAAATATTGCTATTTTAATGCCTTGTTGACAATTATAAAAAATTATGATAGAATATACAACATACGTTACACAACAATAGTAACACATAGATTAGGAGCTGATTTTTTGCCACCAATCCCAAAATACACAAAACAAGAAATTATTGACGTGGCCTTTAAGTTTGTAAAGGAAAATGGTTATGATATGCTTACTGCCAGAGAATTGGCAAAGAAGCTTAATACCTCTACACGCCCCATATTTACTGCCTTTGAAAATATGGATGAATTGAAAAAAGAAATCATTTGTAAGGCAGCCAAAAGTTTTGAAAAATATAAAAATGAAGAAATTGCTAGCAACAAATATCCCGAATATAAGGCTAGCGGTATGGCATATATTCGTTTTGCCAAAGAGGATAAAAATCTTTTTAAGCTTCTTTTTATGCGTGACAGAACAAACGAAAAAGATGTTGAAGAGGTTCCTATATCAAGTGAAATTGATTTTATTACTAAAAATTTATCATTATCTACCGATGCCGCCACAGAATTTCACATAAAAATGTGGGTTATGATGCATGGGTTTGCAACTATGCTTGCAACCGGATATTTGGATTTAGATTTCGAAACTATCAGCAAAATTACAACTAGCGTATACAATGCCATAAAGGATGATGCAACCAAATGAAAAATATTATCGAAATAAATAATTTAAGCAAAAGCTTCAAAAACATTAAAGCAGTTGAAAATCTCAGTTTTAAGGTTAAAGAAGGTGAACTTTTTGCCTTTTTGGGACTGAACGGAGCGGGCAAAAGCACAACCATATCTATTATCTGCGGACAACTAAAAAAAGACTCCGGTGAAGTTATTATTGACGGGCATAATATAGACTCATCAGTAGAAGACGTAAAAAGCGAATTGGGTGTGGTTTTTCAAAATTCCGTTTTAGATAAGCCGCTCACCGTAAAAGAAAATCTTAAAAACAGAGCTGCTCTTTACGGAATTACCGGGGAAAATTTTGAAAACAAGTTAAGAGACCTATCCCGCCTTTTAAATTTGGAAGAAATATTAAACAGACCTGTTGGTAAACTCTCAGGCGGTCAACGTCGCAGAGCCGATATCGCTCGTGCACTTATTCACGACCCTAAAATTCTTGTTTTGGACGAACCTACAACAGGACTTGACCCACAAACTCGCCATATGCTATGGGAGGTTATCTCTGCTTTTAGAAAAAATACCGGTATGACGGTATTTTTAACCACACATTATATGGAAGAAGCTGCCGATGCCGATTATATTGTAATTTTAGATAGTGGAAAAATTTCTGCCGAGGGCACACCGTTAGAACTAAAAAACACTTATAGTGGCGACTACATCACCCTTTATGGTGTTTCAAAATCTGATGTTGATAAATTAGGGTATACCTATGAAAAAAACAAAGACGCTTTTAAAATTCACCTTCCAAATACCATGGTGGCCACAGAACTTATAATAAAAAATCCCGATCTTTTTAAAGATTATGAAATTACCAAAGGCAAAATGGATGACGTATTTCTTGCCGCTACCGGTAAATCTCTTTCTGCAAGTGGAGGTGCTTTAAAATGATAGTTTTAAAATCTTTAATAAAACGAAACGTTAAAATGTTTTTTAAGGATAAAGGACTGCTATTCACATCTCTTATAACTCCTATGATTTTATTAGTGCTATATGCAACGTTTTTAGGGAATGTTTACGAGGATTCATTCAGGCAAATTCTTAAATCCATTGCTCCTGATTTGAAGGTATCTGATTCACTTATAAACGGATGCGTTGGAGGACAGTTGTTTTCTTCGCTTCTAGCAGTATGCACCGTAACAGTTACCTTTTGTTCAAATATGCTTATGGTGCAAGATAAAGCCAACGGCACCATCAACGATATAAACATCACCCCTGTTAAAGGTTCTACTCTAGCACTTGGGTATTATCTTTCAACATTTATTACAACCCTTATAATTTGTATGCTCGCAACTGTCGCCTGCCTTATTTACATCGCAATGATTGGATGGTATTTCAGCGTTTTGGATATATTACTAATATTACTTGATGTATTTTTACTGGTAATGTTTGGCACAGCACTTTCAAGTATCATAAACTATTTCTTATCATCACAAGGGCAAATTTCAGCAGTTGGAAGCATTGTTTCATCATGCTACGGATTCCTCTGCGGTGCTTATATGCCAATATCACAATTCTCAAAAGGTCTGCAAAATATTGTGGCTTTCTTCCCCGGTATATATGGCACCTCCCTACTACGCAACCATACACTTAACGGTGTATTTGCCGAAATGAAAAATGTAGGTTTACCCTCCAAAGCGATAGACGAAATAAAAAATTCCATAGATTGTAATATATACTTTTTTGACAACAAAGTAACAGTTAGTACAATGTATCTTTGCTTAGGTGGAATTACATTTTTACTTGTAGGGATTTATATTTTAATGAATTTAAAAAAGAAAAAAACATCTTAACAATCTACACTATCAAAAAACACAAAGATTTGTAAATACAAACCTTTGTGTTTTTTATTTATTTTTTTTGCAAAAAGTACTATACATTTGAGGAAAAATATTGTATTATAAATGTATATGAACAAAAGTAAGGAGCAAACTTTATGAACACACAACTTCTAAAATTATTAGAACAAAATGCCCGCTACTCAGACGCCGATCTTGCCACAATGCTTGGCATAAGTGAGGCGGAGGTTAGTGCAGAAATAGAACAACTTAAAAAAGACGGTGTTATTCGCGGCTTTAAAACCGTTGTAGACTGGGAGCGTTTAGATAGTGCATACGTTTCTGCACTTATTGAACTCAAGGTTACTCCTCAAGCTGATTCCGGCTTCGAGGATACCGCAAAAAAAGTTATGAAATATGATGAGGTTGAATCAGTTTACCTAATGTCAGGCGGTTATGATCTATGCGTTATGGTAAAAGGTAAAACCTTCCAGGAGGTTGCAATGTTTGTTGGTAAGGTATTGGCTCCTATGAAAGGCGTTGTATCTACCGCTACCCACTTTGTTTTACGTCGTTATAAAGAACTAGACGTTATTCTATGCGGCGATGAAGGCGATGATAGGGGGAACTTTTGGCTGTGATAGATTATAATAATAAGTTAAACTCTACTGCCGCCGCTTTAAAACCCTCGGGTATACGCAAATTTTTTGACATTTCTGAACAGATGGAAAACGTAATATCTTTAGGTGTAGGCGAACCCGATTTTCAAACCCCCTGGCATATTCGTCACGCCGGCATAGAGTCCCTTGAGAATGGTAAGACACGCTATACCGCTAATCGTGGTATGGAGCCTCTTAGAAAAGAAATAACTAACTATATTAAACGCAGATTTGATCTTACATACGATCCAAATGAAGTTATTGTTTCGGTTGGCGGTAGCGAGGCTATTGATTTAGCAGTGCGTGCTTTGGTTGAAAGCGGCGATGAGGTTTTAATTCCTCAACCAAGTTTCGTTTGCTACGAACCAATTGTTCGCCTTGCGGGCGGTGCGCCTGTTATTATTGAACTTGAAGCAGACAATAATTTTGTTCTCACGCCTGAGTTATTAGAAGATAAAATCACCGAAAAGACAAAGGTTTTAGTACTTCCCTACCCATCTAATCCTACAGGCGGAATTATGAAAAAAGAGGATTTAGAGAAAATTGCTCCTATCATAAAAAAACATGATATTATGGTTATTTCAGATGAAATTTATGCTGAACTCACCTATAGTGATGTGCGTCACGTTTCGATTGCCGAAATTGATGGTATGTGGGAACGCACTGTTATTGTATCGGGATTTTCTAAATCCTACTCTATGACAGGCTGGCGTTTGGGTTACGCGTTAGGTCCCGAACCAATTATTTCTCTTATGACTAAAATCCACCAGTTCGCCATTATGTCTGCTCCAACAACCTCTCAATATGCGGCTATTGAGGCTTTGAAAAATGGCGATGACGATATCAAAAAAATGGTCGCAGAGTATAATACTCGACGTCGTCTAATTGTGAATGGATTCAACCGAATTGGACTTAATTGTTTCGAGCCTCTTGGTGCTTTTTACGTATTCCCATGCATTAAATCAACAGGCCTTACAAGTGAAGAGTTTTGCGAAAAACTTCTATATTCTAAAAGTGTCGCTATGGTACCCGGAACAGCTTTTGGTGATTGTGGCGAAGGCTTTGTTCGTGTATCATACTGCTATTCTGTTGAACATTTAAAAGAAGCATTAAAACGCACTGAAGAATTTATAAAGGAACTAAAAAACAGTGAAAACTAAAACACTATCTTCCAAAGCTTTTGCAAAAATCAATCTTGAACTTGAGGTTATTGGCAGGCGTGATGATGGTTATCATAATATTTCAACAATATTTCAGTCTATTAGTTTAGCCGATATTATTACTCTCAAAATATCTGATGGTAACTGCATTTCCATTAAAACCGATGGTGCTATTATTGATGGTGAAAACCTTGCAACAAAAGCGGCGAAACTTTTTTTAGATAAAACTAATATCACTGCACGCGTGGATATAACTTTAAAAAAACAAATCCCACTTTCTGCAGGCCTTGCGGGTGGAAGTGCCGATGCCGCCGCAGTTTTATTGCTACTTAATACAGCCTTTAATGAACCATTAAGTACAAAAGAACTGTTAAATATGGCCTTAACCCTTGGTGCTGACGTTCCTTTTTGTTTGTTAGGTGGCACTTATCTGGCAAATGGAATCGGCGAAAAACTAACTCAACAAAACTATATTGGCGATTATGACGTAGTTTTAATAAAACATCATAAAAAAGGGTCTACGGGAGAAATGTATTCAAAAATAGATACTCTCAATATCCCTCATTTAAGCGATTCGGATAGTCTTATTCCCCATATATCAAGCGGGCTCCATAAACTCTCCCCCACCCTTTCTCATAATAGTTTTTTATACGCCTCTGATGATCAAAAAGAACAAGAGGATATTTGTAAATTACTTCTCGAAAAAGGTGCTTTTTTATCCGGGCTTTCCGGAAGCGGCCCTACCGTTTTTGGGCTTTTTCAAGCCCTTCCAAATGGTTTAATAGATTCACTAAAAGAAATTTATAAAGAGGTTTATATTTGCAAAACATCGCCTGTTGGCATAAAAATAATTGAATAAAATATTTTAAACACTCCAATAATGGTTTCGTACTTATTTTTTTAAAACCCATTAAGGAGTGTTTTTTGTTATGAAAATATTTAAACAAATTTTCAGTAAAAAATTTTTCAAAAAGGATTTTTGCATTGCATTACTAGTTGCTCTGATTTTTAGTATGTTCTTCTCTTTGGCGGGCTTTGAAGAAAAATGCAAAGATCTGCGTACAAACGTTTTGAGACTGCACATAATTGCAAACTCAGATTCTGCGGAAGACCAACAAATAAAACTAAAAATCAGGGATGAACTTTTAAAAACCTCAGATGGACTTTTTGAGAGTGCAGGAAACAAAGAAGAAGCTATAAAAATGGTAAAAGAAAACACAGTCCTTTTTGAAAATGCAGCACAAAAAGTTCTTAAAGAATCAGGAAAAAACGAACCTGTAAATATTAGTATAGGAAAAGCATATTTTAACACGCGAGAATACAAAAATTTCACCCTGCCTGCCGGAGAATATGATGCCGTCAGAGTGCTTATTGGTAAAGCTGAAGGTAAGAACTGGTGGTGCGTTATGTTCCCTTCAATGTGCATCCCTGTTGCCGAAAAAAATCACAAATTAACCGAAGCGGTTAATGAAAAATCAGCCGAAATAGCCGAAAAATCGCCAAAATACAAAATTCGATTTAAGGTTGTAGAATGGTATGAAAATTTTAAAAGCGGTTTTAAAAAAATATTCGGCTAAAATTTTTAATAAACCTTTATATTTTGGAAAAACTTATATTGCGCAAGTCAATAATAAGGACGTGACAAAATGAAAAATAAAATTTGGGGGATTTTAACACTAATTTTAATATTCGGAATAATTTTAGGTAGTATTTCTGTTTCGGCTTTATCAAAGATAGGCTCTAGAGGCAGCGAAGTTAAAAACATTCAATCGCGACTAAAAAAATGGGGTTACTACACCGGTAGCGTTGATGGAATATACGGAACCGACACAAAAAACGCCGTTATAAGATTTCAAAAAAAGAATGGTCTCACTCCTGACGGGATAGCCGGTCCGGCTACATTAAAAAAGATTGGACTACCAACCACCAACTCTACCAATACAGCAGGCTCAAATGCAGATTATCATTTGCTTGCACGCATAATTTCTGCTGAATCAAGAGGTGAGCCATATAGCGGTCAAGTAGCGGTTGGTGCAGTCGTTTTAAATAGAGTAGAACACCCCTCGTTCCCATCCAGCATATCGGGTGTTGTATACCAAAAAGGTGCATTCAGTTGTCTTGATGATGGTCAATTCAATAAACCGGTTGCTGATAGTGCATACAAAGCGGCACGAGATGCCTTAAACGGCCTAGACCCTAGTGGCGGTGCAATTTATTATTTCAATCCATCTACCGCTACCAGTAACTGGATTTGGTCAAGACCTCATATAACTACCATAGGAAAACACCGATTTTGCAGTTAAGTATAATTAACGAAAATTTTAATAATATAAATGTTAAAAGTGCCATCTCATTAATAAAAACGAGATAGCACTTTATCATTTTTTGATAAATGTAAATTAACTACAAATCAATTAAGCTTTAATTTTTCGAACATCTTTGATAAAACACAACCAATAATAATTCCTGCAGCACCTTGAACCCCGTTAGCGGGAATATTTAAAGCGGCTATACCAAATCCATACAAGAATCCCTCAAAAATCAAATAACCTAGTATCATAAAAATTTCTGCTACAATACTAAAAATTATCCTTGAAGGAAGATTCCCCAACTTTTTATATAACAATTTAAACCCATAATAAACAATTACAGCCATAAGTCCTTTTATAATAAATGTAGCCGGTGCATAAATAACATAACCCGAAAGCAGGTCGGCAAGTGCCGAGCCAAGGCCTGCGGCAAAAAATCCATATAGCGGAGATAAGGTCCAACCCGCAAGCAAAACTATACAATCACCCAAATTCATATAACCTTTTAAGGGTGAAGGAATAACAATTATCATTGTAGCAACACAAGTAAGTGCAGCGAATAAAGCAGCCGCCACAACATTTAAGGTGATTTTTTTATTTTTCATTATTATACTCCAATACCAAAAAATTTAGTTATTGATAAATTTACACATATAGTATATAATATATCTGATAATATTAAAATAGTCAAAAAAGGAGAAAATTATATAACCAGATGAAATATATAATCAACACTGATTCACATATTCCCTCTTATCAACAACTATATCTACAGGTACGAAATGATATTATAAGCGGAATATATCCCGCAGGAAGCAAACTCCCCTCAAAACGGATGATTGCTCTTAACTGCAATGTAAGCACCATTACTGTAGAACACGCATACGCTCTTCTTTGCGATGAGGGATATATCGAAGCAAAACAGCGAAGCGGTTTTTTTGTTATTTTTAGAGCTGATGACGGTTTTGCGACTGCTTCTACTCAAAAAATGACACGCATATCACACTCGAATCATCATAGTTTAACTAACACAGATTTTCCCTTTTCGGTTTTGGCTAAGACAATGCGCAAAGTTATTAGTGATGCAGGCGAAATTATGCTAGATCGCTCTCCAAATCTTGGCACCTTTGAACTCAGAGATGCCATACGCATATACTTAGCTCAAAACAGAGGCATTTTAGCGGATATAAACCAAATTATTATCGGTTCGGGTTCGGAATATCTTTACACTTTACTTGTTAAACTTCTTGGCAGAGAACGAGTTTTTGCCATAGAATCACCGTCATACAAAAAAATTGAGCAAGTATATACTGCATCGAACGTTAAATTAGAAAAGCTTCCCCTTTCTCACGATGGCATTGATGCTAAGGCTCTTAAAAACTCTAAGGCAGACGTTTTACACATATCTCCTTACCGCAGTTACCCAAGTGGAGTTACCGCAACTGCAACAAAGCGTCACGAATATTTAATGTGGGCTGAAAAAGGTTCAAGGTTTATTATAGAAGATGATTTTGAATCAGAATTTTCGGTATCGCGAAAACCCGAAGAAACATTGTTTTCCCATTCATTTAAGGATAACGTAATTTATATGAACTCTTTCTCAAAAACCATATCCCCCTCTTTTAGAATTGGTTATATGGTTTTGCCAAAGCACTTAGCCAAAGCTTATGAAGAAAAGTTAGGATTTTTTTCTTGCACCGTACCAACCTATTTACAGCTTGTTTTGGCGGAGCTTATAAGCAACGGGGACTTTGAGCGACATATTAACCGAGTTAGACGCAAAAAACGAAAAAAAGAACTATAAAGCATTAGTTTATATGCCTAAAAATAATGCTTTTAATTACAAAAAATTCAACATTTTTATTTATAAAATCCCCTTGTTTTTTTATAAAAGTTGCTATATACTTACTATTGTCAAAAAGGGGGAGTTTTTGATGAAAAAACTATTTGAATATTCAAACATATTTTTAGCCGCAATATTATTAGCTTTTAACTATTACGTTTTTATTGTAACCAACAACTTTGCACCAGCCGGCTTAAACGGTATTGCTACAATGATACAATACAAAACCGGTTTTAGCATCAGTTATATGTCGCTACTTATCAATATACCCTTATCCTTGGCTGCATATTTTTTAATACAAAAACAATTCGCTATAAAAACTCTTCTTTTTTCTTTAATATACTCCATTGCATTTTTGCTCTTACAAAACTCCAGTTTATCTTTTATGCAGTATAATACCCAAGGTCATGATACAATTTATCCCGTTATCCTGAGCGGTGTAATATCTGGAATTGTTTATGGTGTTTGTTTTAGAAACAACGCTTCCACAGGTGGCACGGATGTAATTTCTCGCTACATAACCGAAATTAAACCTAATGTAAATTTCTTTGCTATAACCTTTATTTTAAATGGTATTGTCGCTATTTCTTCTATTATAGTGTATGCCAATGACACACTTAACTATAAACCAATGGCTTTATGTATTGTATACTGCTTTATTTCCACCTTTGTTGGCAACCAATTGCTCAAAACTACAAAAACAGCATATAAATTCACTATAATCACTACGCACAAAGAGGAGTTTATTAAAGATATAACAAAGAAATTACATCATAGTTGTACGGAAATAGATGCTTTAGGTGCCTATACCGGTACCAAAAAAACTGTTTTAATTTGTATTATAAATAAACATCAACTAAATGATTTTCAAAAAATCATTGCAAAATACAATGATACATTTTCGTATTTTGAACTTGTAAATGAAACCTTTGGTAACTTTAAACACATAAAATAATCTTCAAAAAGGCTTGACAATCGGTCAAGCCTTTTGCATTAAAACAATGGTGTGGTATAATATAATAAAGCGAGGTATCAAAATATGAAATCTATTAAAAGTTTATATAAAATCGGCCTCGGGCCTTCCAGCTCTCACACTATGGGTCCATCGTTTGCTGTAGCTGAGTTTTTAAAAATATATCCGCAAGCAGATTTTATTAAAGTAACTCTTTTGGGTTCGCTTTCTAAAACTGGAAAGGGTCACGGCACCGACAGAGCAATTTCACAGACCTTAGCGACTGTTAAACACCAAATAGTTTTTGATTATGAAACCGAAACCACAGTTCATCCTAACACCATTGAATTTGTTGCTTTTAAAAACAATATAGAGTTAGGCAGAAAATTTTATTACAGCATTGGTGGGGGCGAAATAAAATCCGATGACACTTTCTCTTGCACTGAAAAACAAGTTTATTCAAAGAATACTTTCAGCGATATCGCAAAAATATGTAAGTCAAAGAACATTCGCCTTTCCGATTATATTTTTGAAAACGAAGACCCTGACATTAAACAGTATTTGTTGACAGTCTGGCAAACAATGCAAAATGCCATAACCGAAGGATTAAGCAAAAGCGGAACTTTACCGGGTGGCCTTTTGGTTGAGAGAAAAGCACAATTTCTGTTTAATCAAAAACACATAGACGAAAGTCCGCAAACCAGAGAAAACCGATTGGTTTGCTCATATGCTTTCGCCGTCAGCGAACAAAATGCCGACTGCGGCGTTATAGTTACAGCGCCTACCTGTGGCTCCTGCGGAGTATTGCCTGCGGTTTTAAAATATATGCAAGACAAAAACAACTTCACTGATGAAGATATTATACGTGCTCTTGCCGTTGCAGGACTTGTAGGAAACATTGTCGCCACTAATGCATCCATAAGCGGTGCAGAATGCGGGTGTCAGGCAGAAATCGGTACTGCATGCAGTATGGCAGCTGCTGCGTTGTGTGAACTATTTGAAATGGGAATTGATCAAATTGAATATGCAGCCGAAGTGGCTATGGAGCATCATTTAGGTCTTACTTGTGACCCCGTTTGCGGTCTTGTTCAAATTCCTTGTATTGAGCGAAATGCTGTTGCGGCTATGAGAGCCATTAACGCATTAAGTCTTGCGAATTTTTTGTTTGCAAGCCGAAAAGTTTCTTTTGATGTAGTCATTGAAACTATGTATCAAACGGGAAAAGATTTATCACATTTATACAGAGAAACCTCTGAGGGAGGACTTGCAAAGTTATACAAACAGGCTTGACTAATCGGTCAAGCCTGTTTTGTTAGAATATGGTTATTATCCAAAAAACAACCCCATAAATCACACTCGCCACCGTACCATATACAATAACAGGTCCCGCAATTGTAAAAATCTTTGCACCTACTCCAAGAATATACCCCTCTGTTTTAAACTCGATTGCTGAGGCTGATACTGCATTGGCAAATCCGGTGATTGGCACCAAGGTTCCTGCTCCCGCTTTTTTTCCTATATCATCAAAAATTTGCATTCCCGTAAGCATTGCTGATATAAAAATTAAAGTAACCGGGATAAGCATTTTGACTTGTTGCTCACTCGCACCAAAATTGGCATATAATTTTGCTAGTAACTCACCGAGCACACAAATACTGCCACCAACAATAAATGCCATAACACAATTTTTAAATATCGGAGTTGGCGGAGAGGCTTGTTTTACAAAATTAGCGTACTGTTTTTTAGAGATTTTCATATTATCCCACCCTTTACGTATGTTATTTTTTACCGACCGTAACTTTAATATTCCAAAGCATAAACAAAAATTAACTACAAAATATAATTTTGGTGATAATATGAAAAAAATAATAGAACTTAAAAAAATATATAAAAGCTATTCAATTGGGAAAGAAAAACTTTCTGTTCTCGAAAACATTAATTTAACAGTAAATTCGGGAGATTTTTTAGCAATAACCGGTGCTTCCGGATCGGGGAAATCAACACTTATGAATATTTTAGGCTTTTTAGACACTCCTGATGAGGGAGAATATTTTTTTGACGGAAAAATATCCAATAACTTTTCTAAAAGCACACTTGCAAAAATCAGAGGCAAAAAAATAGGATTTATTTTTCAAAGTTTTTATTTACTACCCAACTTAACTGCATACCAAAACGTTGAACTCCCCTTAATTTATAATAAAATCCCACCTAACAAAAGGAAAATTCTTTGCGAATCAGCATTAAAAAAGGTGGGACTTTTAGATAGAGCCAAACACAAACCCTGCCAACTTTCGGGCGGTCAAAAGCAAAGGGTTGCAATAGCCAGAGCGATTGCCCTTTCTCCCCCGCTTATTCTTGCGGATGAGCCAACGGGAAATCTTGACCCACACTCAAGCGCTGACGTTTTGAAAATCTTAAACGCTTTAAACGAAGATGGTATAACAGTAATTTTAATAACCCACGACACATCCATCGCTGATGAAGTGAAGAAAAAAATAACTATTTCCAAGGGAAAGATTCTTGCCAAAAGCCTCTGAGACTTTTGGCTTTTTTATTTTGTAACAGAAAAAAACACTTCACATAAAATAATATTGAGGTAGCCTAAAAAACTGCCAATTTTTATAAGGAGGCTGCTACAATGCCAGAAGAAAACTGTAATTTATTGCCCGATTCGTTTAAAGAAGCTGTATGTATTGATGCCGGAAGAATTTATGATTCTTGTTGCGACAGAGACTGCCTTGAAGATTTAAGATGCTATTTCTCTCCCGAAGCCCAATCTATAGTTGATACCGCAACTAACGTTAGGGTACGCTCTGCAGAAGTTGCAAATGTTTACATCGACGTGGAGCCCGTTAATTTTAACAAGGGCTATTATTCATGTGACTTAACCTTTATTTTTGTTCTGGATTTTGAACTTTTCACGGCACCACACACCAAACCTCAATGTGTAAAGGGAGTTGCTACCTTTAACAAAAAGGTAATTCTTTACGGTAGTGAGGGAAACGTAAAGGTATTTTCGAACAAATCAACCGCAGAGGATGCCATTGACCTCTTGGAACGTCCCACAACTAATATGCCAAAATGTGTAGTTCAATGCGTTGACCCTATTGCACTTTCCGCAAGAATCGGCGAGGTGAGAAATCACTTTGATTGTTGTTGCAAAATTCCTAAATGTGTTTGCGAATGTATAGGCGGAAACGTTGTGAATGACTGTGCGACCGGAACGCCTACCATTTATGTGACAATTGGTTTATTCTCAATTGTTCAGTTAATTAGAAACGTACAGATGTTAATACCGGTATACGATTTTTGTATCCCTGAAAAGCACTGCGATAACTCTACTGCGGAACCCTGTGATATTTTCAACAAAATCAAATTTCCAACCGATGATTTCTTTCCTCCTAAAGGAAGTAAATCCAACAACGACTGTGGATGCGGATGCTAATATATCCAAAACGAGAGGGCACGCAAAAGCGTACCCTCCCGTTTTAACTTAAAACTTTTGTAAAATATGAAGCAGCTAAAAAACCAATTAAAAATAATATAACAAAAGATAGTAATATAAGCATATTCCTTAAAAAACGCTTAAATCTCCCTCTTTTTTTAAAGTAGGTTCTTTTAATTTTTTGCACGTCTATCACCATAATTGAATATCATTCAATTACAGTATTTCCAGCAAGCAATTATAAATACATAGATTATTTTTTTATCATACGTTTACGCAAAAAATAAATTTGCAAATATAAAAACAAAACGTCTATAAGCTCGCAAAAGAAATTACAAATAAATAAAGCTAACAATACACAATGCTCAGCAAATCCTAAATACCTGAAGACCATAGTTAGCACACCAATTAAAACGCCATATACTATCCTGGCAGATTTAACGGATGGAGCGTTTATTAAATCACCTGCAACAAAAACTGCAATAAATATAAATGAGGTTGCAGAAAGCTCGTATAAAATTGACATAAGAGCTCCTTGATTCGTTCTATTAAAAACCAAAGCAAAAACGCTAACGGTAATTATCATAGAAAGGGAAACCTGCCAAGCCATGCTTTTACGAAAGATGAAATAAATGCAAACAGCAAGCAAAATAAAAATACAAGTCGTTCCCATTCCACCGGGATAATTACCGGTTAAAATATCTAGAAAACCATACGAAAGTTCTTTCTTTTGTTGTAATTGTTGAGCAATGGAATCAGTGCTGACAAAAAATTCTTCATTAATATTTCCCAAAAAAGGAAAACTGCTAACGGAGCCAGTAATTGGAAATCTTGTCATACCACCAGGTGCGACGGTTAACATATATATCCATGCAAAAATAGGAGTTATAAATAGATTTTTATAATTTTGAGCCAAAATAACACGAACAATAAGTACACTAAAAAAAGATGCTGTTATTGGCACCCAAAGCGGAATGGTAATGGGACATAACATTGCAATTATTAGACCCATGGCAATACTTCTTAAATCGGTGTTTTTTTCGCGATGAGCGATAATCAATCCCACTTTTTCTGTAATCCAAGCAATAAAAGCACATAGTACACACATACTCAATGCTCTTAGGCCATTTTGAACAACAGAAATAATCATCACAGAAAGAAGGCCAATAATCAAATCTAAATGAAGATTTAACGTTGATTCACTTCCGTGTATAAAAGGAGCAGATTCAATTGAGGTTTTTATCATTCTTCACTCCCCCTATACAACGATTTATTATATTCACGAATTTTTTCCATAAGCGGTTGACGTGAAGGACAAACGTAAGAACAAACGCCACAAAAAACACACATACCTGCAGTAAGTTGCATTGCTATTTTTTCGCTTTTCTTATTAGAAGAACGCAAAATTGAAAAAGGTGCTAATTTCATGGGGCAAACATTTACACACCTACCGCAATTAACACAATAAGAGACGCTATTATGTTTTTTTATGGGAAGTGCAGTAAGCGTACCGTTCCAACGCAAAATAGGAAGTTCAGGCAAGGCAACATACCCGTTCATAAGACCGCCTGTAACCACTTTATCTAATTCACTTTCTGCATTACACTTTTCCAGTAAGTATTTTGCTAAAGTTCCATTTAAAATCTCATAATTTGCGGGTTCTTTTACACCCTCGCCCCAAACAGTCACAATACTTGTAATCTGTGGCTCACCAAAAAAAGCAGCTCTATAAACCGCCCTGCAGCAATTTGTTCCAACCCTTAAAGCGGTATTTTTATGGGCATACTGTACTATCTCAGGTTCAGCAGGATATTTCCCTTTTACCTCAATAATATCTATATCCTCTAAGCCGTTTTTAAAAAGCTCCATAGTTCTGAAGTTTTTCATAATAAGCAATTCAATTCTAGGAATATTAAAAACTTTAGCTAGAATTTTAGCACCACTCAAAACCTCTTTTTTATAATCCAAAAACACTCCCGTCTTTGATAAATCATAGGGCTGCTCGTCAACCGAATCAATAATGATTTTGGTATATTTTGTTGATAAATTTATAAAATCTACAAAATACCCCTTTAAAGACTCGTTAATAATTCCGGCGTTTTTAATTATTTTCAAAAGTTCCTCTTTGGTATAGGTGTCTTTACATTCCCACAAGGGATAGGTTGGTATATCACTTCCGTCAGTTTCTATGGTTATAAAAACCATATCAAAAAAACTATTAGCAATACTGGCGGTGCAAAAATCTACAATCTTACCGTTTACGCTTGAATAAACAGGAATATCATTATTTACCAAAGCAATGATTTCAAATTTTTTTACACTATCACCTATATTTTTTTGGTACTGAATTTTATCACTAACAAATCCTATGGGGATTTTTACAGTTTGTGGTATAAAATATGGTTTTATATCCATATCGATATAAAAATCGCGGAAAAGTTTTACACCTTTTTTAGCAGAAATTTGCATCCTATTTTCTCCTATTGAAAACCGAAAATTTTGAGATTAATATTATACTGTAACAACATATTAAAAGGAGGGTAAACTATATGACTGTTTTAATTGAAGGACCTCTTTGCATTAAAATACATTTAAACAAATATGAACTTAAAAAATATTTTAGCGGATATAGTAAAATAAATTTAGAAGATTCAAACACCCGAAAAACAATAACAACACTTTTTGATATAGCAATAAATAGGTCAGACTTTGACTTAGAGGGAAAAAGAACAATAGAAATTTTTCCAACTGCTTCCGGCGGCTGCATTCTAAAATTAACAACCATAACCCCCGGACCTCAAGTCCAAACAAACAAGAATGTTAAAAATATAAGGCTTAAAAGTTCCAAAAAGCAAAATAGTCCATACATATTTTGCTTTAAAAATTTTGATAATCTATTATCAGTGATAACTGAACTTTACAAATGTGAAAAAACAAAAAACTATATTTCCGCCCTTCACTTTGCAAATAACAAATATTTTTTAAAAATCACGTTACCTTTATTTGACGTAAAAACAGGAATTTTTATTAACGAATTTTGCGAATATTCAACCAAAGGTAAGTTTGCAGAAAGCAAACTTGATGAATATTCAAAAGAACTTATCAAAGAAAACGCAATAAAAATTCTTGGTAAATATTTCTTAAATCGTTAAGGTTTTAAGTTTTTTATTTCCTTTACTCTGGCATCCATATCATCTGCAGAAAACAAATAACTACCGATTACCAGAACTGTAGCGCCGGCAGCAATTGCTTGTGGTGCAGTTTCTGCATTTATTCCGCCATCCACTTCAATTTCATATTCATATCCCTTAATTTTTGCATACTCGCTTAAAGTTTTTAATTTATCAAGAGCCATTGGCATAAATTTCTGTCCACCAAATCCAGGTTCAACAGACATAACAAGCACCATATCGCAAAGGGGTAAATATTCAAAAATCTGTTCGGGATCTGTTGCAGGCTTAATTGTAAGGCAAGTTTTTTTGTTCTCTGCCTTAATGGCTTTTAAAAGATCTGTTACATTAGAACCAGCCTCATAATGAAAGCCTAAATAATCAGCATCTGTTATAAAATCTTTAATATATCTGTGAGGGCGATCGATCATAAGATGAACGTCCAAAGGAAGGTCGGTGTGTTTTCTAATTGAATTTATAACAGGAGCACCAAAAGAAATATTAGGCACAAAAGCACCATCCATAACGTCAAGATGGATCATATCAACTCCTGCTTGCTCTAATTTTTTCATATCCTCTGTAAGGGTCAAAAAATCTGAATTCAATATTGATGGGGAAATTTTAATCATAATAATACCTCACGCAAAACATAATATAATTTTATTATATTTTAAAACAAAAAGTTTCAACTGTCAACAATAATAAAAATTTAACAATATTTAAAATTGCAGTTTATAAAAATATTCAGTTTTTAAAA
>JAZSJA010000081.1:0-9691 GCA_045534095.1 Acutalibacteraceae bacterium
TGCAATTATAGTTTGCAAGGCGTTTCACGCACGTCGATGCCTTATGCTTTATCAGATGGCTTTTCCAGATACAAAGTTTTATGTATGTCCTGTTGTATGTATGGGAATAACAAAAGAAAATTGGCATAAAACCGAACAAGGTATTGATCGTGTTCTCGGCGAGCTTGCTCGTTGCGGCAATCAGTTTGTTGGGGATATTAAGGGGTATTTATTATGATTCACTATATGAATCTTGTTCCATCTGCTTTTAAAAAGATTGCGGATGGTAGCAAAACAATTGAATTAAGGCTCAATGATGAGAAGCGGCAACAAATAAAAGCCCAAGATACCGTTGTTTTTAACTGTTTGGAAGCCAAAGATATCATCACAGCACAGGTTTTTGGACTACATAAATTCTCTGATTTTGAAGAACTGTATAAAACGTTACCACTTGAAAAGTGTGGCTATACAGTTGCCGAACTTGATACTGCCCATTATACCGATATGGAACAGTATTACACCAAGGAGCAAATCAAAAAATATGGCACTTTAGGTATAGAACTTTGCAATGTATCTTCAATCTGTGACGTTAAAGAAATAATAACTGAACCTGATATATTGAAATTACTTGCACCGAGCGTATTCAATCCCACAGAAGAACGATTACTGAACAGAGCAAAGAAATATCAAGAAGATGAAGAAACCAATGTGTACGTCTATAAAGAGGATAACGAATATAAAGGTATTGTTGTTTTTGAGATTACAAACAACTCGGCAACCATACTTGATATTGCCGTAAAAACCGAACATCAAGGCAAAGGCATTGGAAGTAAACTTGTTGATTTTATTTTTAATAGTTTTAATGTGAATAGTATCATTGCCGAAACCGATGACGATGCTATTGGATTTTATATAAAGTATGGATTTACTGTTGCAGATACAAAGGTTAAATTTGATACTAAAAGATATGTTTGCATTTGTAAAAGTGTTATCCATCATTACGATTTATTGATAGACGAAAATAACGATCCCGTTCACGATCCCAAACCTTTACAGGATTATATGGATAAATGGGATGGACAAGTTTTCATTGACAAAATGGAGCTTAATAAAGATAAATCCGTTCTTGAAATCGGTGTAGGAACCGGCAGACTGGCTGTTCGCGTAGCCCCTTTGTGCGGTGAGTTCTGTGGTGTGGACATTTCCCCTAAGACCATTGAACGTGCTGAAGAGAACCTTGCCGAGTTTGAAAATGTGAGACTGACTTGTGCTGATTTCCTTTCTTATGAATTCGGTCGTACTTTTGACGTCGTTTATTCCTCTCTGACCTTTATGCACATTGAGGATAAGCAGAAAGCTATAAATAAAGTGGCTGCTTTATTAAAGGATAGAGGCAAATTCGTCTTATCAATAGACAAAAATCAAGAAGGATTCATCGACACCGGAACAAGAAAAATCACCGTATTCCCTGATACATCTGAGGCGATAAAAACTTATATTGCAAATTCAGGGTTATTACTACTCGAACACTATAAAACTGAATTTGCATATATCTTTGTAGCCGAAAAGGTCTAAAAATCTGTTACAAAATAGTTTAAAATTGAGCCGTCAACTCTATCAATTTATGGTATAATAACCCTAACAATATACAAATTATGGTATTTTGTTAGGGCTTTCTTTTTTTGGGGAGGGAAAATTATGAGTGTTAATATTAAATTTGATTTAAACTGTCCGGTGCAGACTAACTTTTTAGGTAATAACGCCGTTTATCACGGTTACGCAGGTATGCCCGATGCTGATGGACGTGTATACTCCGAGGAGCTTTGTGAAATTGAAGCAGATCGTGTTGCCGATTTAGGTTTAAGAGTTGCCAGAACTTTTTATAAATGGTGGGCTTGGGAACCTCAAACCCAAACCTGGAACTGGGAAAATGAAGACTGTAAAGCGTTCTATCGTTGGCTTCAACGTATGAAGGACAGAAACATTCAAGTTGCTCTAAATACAGGCTGGTGGCTTGACAGAGATATAATAAATTTTTATGAAGATAATCATTCAGAAAAGCAACCGTTCAATAAAGATGGAAACTGGATTAACAGCGTTAAAAATTATGCTAAATGGGTAAGCGAATCAATGTATCAGCTTATCGAATTGCGTGGTTTTACAAACATAACTTATATTCATCTTTTTACCGAACCGCAATACTGCACAAAATTTAATTATAAAATTGATGGTAAGCACGCTTATGAACTATGGCTTGATTGTGCGAAAGCGGTAACTGAGCAGCTTGTTGCAGATAATAGACGTCATTTAGTTAAGATAATTGGTCCAAATGAAGGCTCTACCGCAACTTCTATTATGAATAAATGGGTTGCAGAAAATGCAGATGAGTATGTTGATGTGTATTCAAGCCACAATTATCAAGATTTTATAGTTGATGAGGTAGTTGATTCTTCACCCGTTAAAGCTTGTGTGTTTTCTTTGCCTGGGTCTCGCCTTCAACAAGAGGTAGATATTGAGCCTAATACCGATTATGTTATGGAAGCCGAACTTTCTGCAGATATAACTGATAGATGTACCGTTAGTGGTTGCGTTGTTATGGGTGCTTGGAGTGCTGAACGTCTTAGTGGTCAAGGCAAAGCGATTGAAGCGGGCGGTCAACCTACAGGCAGACTAAATCTAAAAAGTACCACTTTAATCGATGCCATTGATATTCCCGATGAACGCCGAAAGTTTTCCTTTATATTTAATAGCGGTAACGACGATAAATGTGTCATTGGAATATTTAGTGATATAAAGGGTGATGGAAATACTCTTAGTGCATATTCTTGCACCCTTAAAAAAGCAGGGGATAATAAAAATCTACTTGTTCATTCAGATTTAACAGACGTATTCTTAGGCAATGGCCTTTTTACGTTAGTAGATCCTGTTGAATATATTCCTAAAGCTTGGCGTCAGACCTGCGTTTTAGCCAATCCACCTTCTGATCCATATTATCATCTGGGTAACTGTGCTAAAACTACCATAAATTACGCTCCCAAAAACAAGCCTGTTTGGTTTGATGAATACAACGTTCGTGCTGAAAAGAATAGTTATCACACTGCAATTCACGGTACTCATTTGGCGGCTAGTATGCAGTCCCTTATGAATTCCGGTATTCAGTCATCTCTTATGTGGACTCTTTTTGACCAACAATGGCCTAACAATCATTGCACAAATAACGATTGTTTTGTGGATGGTGATCATCGTTGTGGTATTATGCCTGTTCTTACAAGAAGTCTTACGCCATATCCGGGATATTATGCAATCGCCCTTGTAATGAAATATATGGGTGGCGATGAGGGTACTCACGTTTATGCAGGTGAAGGCGAAGGTTTAGTTCACGCCACCGTTTCCAAAATGCCCGATGGTAATTTCAGCGTTTTGGTTATCAATAACAAACTTCAGTCTGATGATTTCACCATTGATTTCGGCGAGAAAATTGGACTTAAACTTAATAGATATGTATATGATCCCGCCACCATCGTTCCCGACGAGTCGGCAACTTTAATCAAATCAGATTCAACTGTTTTTGTGGAAAATATTTTAAGTGATAAGCTTGTGCCCGGTGCGGTAGTAGTTTATACAACATATCAAAAATAAGGTGAAGGTTTATGAGTGTAAATATTAAAATAGATTTAAACAATCCTGTTCAAACAAATTTTTTAGGTAATAATGCGGTTTACCACGGTTATGCTGGTATGCCGGATAAAGATGGACGTGTATATTCTGAAGAACTTTGCGAAATCGAAGCCGACCGTGCCCAAGAACTTGGTGTTAGAATTGCAAGAACTTTTTATGAGTGGTACGCTTGGGATTCTAACACTAAAACTTGGGATTGGGAAAATGATCGTTCAAAAGCTTTTTACAAATGGTTAGACCGTATGAAAAAACGTAACATTCAGGTCGCTTTAAATACCGGTTGGTGGTTACCTGAGGATCTTGTAGGTAAAAGGACGAGAAAAAATTCTCCCTTTGCTTTAGAAGATGGTTGGGAAAATCAAGTAAAAGCATATGCAAAATGGGTGAGTGAGTCACTTTATCAGCTTATTGAACTCCGCGGATTTAATAATATTACATATATCCATTTATTTACCGAGCCACAGCGTGCTGCAAGGGCTAATGTGGCGGCTCCTGTTTTTGATAAACGTGGTTACGAATTGTGGCGCGATTGTGCTAAAGCTGTTAACGAACAGCTTGTAGCTGATGGCCGCAGACATCTAGTAAAGATTGTAGGACCGAATGAAGGTTCAACTTGTACCTCTGTTATGAATAAATGGATGGTAGAAAATGCCGCAGAATACATTGATGTTTTTTCAAGTCATAATTATCAGGATTTTATTGTAAAATATGATGAAAACACAGTTAATGATAATGCTGTGGTGTTACCAATTGCAGGTTCCAGAATTCAGCAAAGTGTAAAATTAGAACCTAATTGTAATTATACATTAACCTTTAAGGTTAAACTTAATATTGGTGATAGGTTAACAACAAGTGGGTATATTGCTTTTGGTGCTTGGGATGCCGATAAAGTTAACGAAACAACCAGCTATATTGAAGCGGGCGGGCAACCAACGTTCAGATTAAATTTAGGCAGTGTTAAGATTATTGATCATACTGAGATTCCTGAGGGTGTTAGTGATATATCAATGACCTTTAATAGCGGCGATAAGGATAAAGGCGTTGTTGGTATTTTTAATGATATTAAAGAAAAGAATACAGTTTTAAAATTATTTAGTGCATCACTCGTTAAAGAGAATGATGATAAAAACATTTTGGCTAACTCTGATTTTATTAAATTGCCAAAAAGTTTACTTAGTAGCCGTGACCCAATTGATCTTGTTGATGGTTATTGGCGTTATAATTCTGCTCATAAAGAGTTTCCAAGCGATCCATATTGGCACCTTCGTGAGTGTGCTAAGACTACTATGAAATACATTGAAAAAACTGGCAAGCCGTTTTGGTTTGATGAGTATAACGTTCGTGCCGAATTGCAATATTATGATCATCCACTTCACGGTACTCATAGAGCTTCTAATATGCAGTCACTTATGAACGCAGGCGTTCAGACATCTCTTATGTGGACATTATTTGACCAACAATGGCCAAATAATCATGTGAATAATTCTGATGGATTTGTTGATGGTGATCATCGTTACGGCGTTATGCCTGTTTTAACCCGTTCGTTAGTTCCTTGGCCTGTATTTTATTCTGCCGGCTTAATTATGAAGTTTATGGGCGGAGATCCCGGTACACATATTTACGAGGGCATTGGTACGGATTTCTTACACGCTACTGTATCTAAAATGCCTGACGGCAACATAAGTGTGCTTGTTATAAATAACAAATCAAGAGCAGATGATTTTATTGTTGATTTTGGCGAAAAATTAGGTGTTAAACTTAAGCGTAGACTTTACGATCCCAAAACTATTGTTCCTGATGAAAGAGCAAAGCAAATCGAGGCAGACAAAAGCTTTAATGTTGACAATGTTCTTGCAGATTCTTTGCCCGCAGGTGGCGTAGCGGTTTATACCACAATGGAGGGTTAATTTCGCTTTTAAAGGAGTTTTATTGTGAAAAATCTAAAAATATTTAATTCAAATCCAATTCAAGAAGATTTTTGGGGCAACGGTGCCATTTATCATGGATATGCAGGTATGCCTGATGATTCCAATCGTGTATATTCTGAAGATTTGTGCATTTTAGAGGCTGAGCGTGCTGCAAAAATGAAACTAAAGGTAGTTCGTTCTTATTATACTTGGTGGGCTTGGGATAAAAACACGAACACTTGGAATTGGGATAATGAAATAATGACTCCTTTTTATAAGTGGCTTCAGCGTATGAAAGACGCTGACATTACCGTTGCACTTAACACCGGTTGGTGGTGCCCCGGTGATATTCTTTCAAATTGTCATGCAGGGCCGGCTCCCTTTACTGTTGAGGGGGATTGGAAAGCCTCCGTTCAGAATTATGCCGACTGGGTTAGTGAGAGTGTACATCAGTTGGTTGAAGTACGTGGTTTTACAAATATTAAAATTTTGGTATTATTTACCGAACCTCAACATTTATCCGGCACTCCAATTATTGAGGGAATGACTCCTAATCAATGTTGGTTTGATTGTTCCAAAGCAGCACACGATGCCCTTGTGCGTGATGGACTCAGAGATAAGGTCAAACTTATGGGGCCCAACGAGGGTAGTACGGTTACTTCTGATATGCTTCATTGGGTTGCAGATAATACGGGGGATTTTTTAGATATTTATTCTTCACACGCTTATCAATTTACCGCTGAAATACCATATGAATATATAAAAAATGGTAACGGTATTGTTTCTGCCAGCATTGCAGGAGGTAGAGCCTTTAAACCTATCAAGCTGAACGCAAATTCTAAATATACTGCTGAAATCGAAATTTTTACAGAAAAAGATGTGGAATCTCATCCCGAGAGCCGAATTATTTTTGGTGTATTTAAGGATGTTGGAAATAACGATGTATATTATCAAGGGTTACCGCTTGGCGGCATAGTTGATAATAGCTTAATATTCATAAAACCTGAAGAACTAAGCACAAAAACCAAGTCTTATAAGTTTACGTTTGAAACTGCTGATGAAGTAAATGGTAATATTGGTATGTTCTATGATATAAGAACTATGGCTTGTGCAAAAATTCAATTGATGAGCATTAAAGATGCTTCAGGCAATGAAATTGTTGAAAATTCTAATTTTGGTAAAGGTCTTGATGATTGGAATACCTTATATTGCGGTGGTCTCCTTGATGCATATCACGATTGGCAGAAGTGGTGTAAAACAGGTATGCAGTATGTTCCTAATGATAAACCATTCTGTTATGATGAGTATAACGCTATTTATGATAAGGATTTTTCTCGTGATTGTCATGGTGCAGAAATTTCTTCTATTGCATTGGCCTTTATGAATTGCGGTGTTAAATTCTCTTTGCTTTGGACAATTTTTGATCAGCAATGGCCTAACAATCACACAAACAATGCAGATTGTTTTGTGGATGGAGATCATCGATATGGTGTATGCCCAAACCTACTCAGAAGTAAAATCCCTTATAAAAATTATTATGCTTTTTCACTCATAAGCAAATATATTGAAAGTGGTTCGAAAGTTTATAAAGGTGAGGGCGAGCATAGATTAGTCACCTCAATGGCAGTTTCAAAAGATGGTAATATCACTATAGCTGTTGTAAATCGCAAGGAAGAAGACGATGAATTCACCATTGATTTTGAAAAATCTTTAGGTGGTATTTCTCTTAATCGTCACATCTTCAATCCTGCTACTTGCGTTCCTGATGAAAAAGCAGAAATTATTGGTGTTGATAAGGTTCTTGATAACGTTACTGAAAGTTTTACTGATAAAATTCCTGCCTTTGGTGTCGCGGTTTATACAACCGTTAAGGATTGATTTTTTGTGAGGCGTTTATTATGGAAAAGTTGAGAATTAATAATATAAAACCGGTTTGCGAAGATTTTTGGGGCAACGGTGCTATTTATCATGGATATGCCGGTATGCCTGATAGTGCCGGCAGAGTGTATAGCGAAGAACAATGTATTATTGAGGCTAAGCGTGCCGCTGATATGAAACTTAAAATTGCCCGTACATTTTATGGTTGGTGGGCGTGGGACGAAAAAACCAATTCGTGGGATTGGGATAACGAGATTATGACCACATTTTATAAATGGCTTCAGCGTATGAAAGATGGGGGAGTAACCGTTGCTCTAAATACAGGTTGGTGTTCTCCCGGTGATATTAACTCTTCTTCTTGGAACGGTAAAAGCCCATTTACTGTTGAGGGAGACTGGGAACAAAGCAAGAAAAACTATGGTGATTGGGTAAGTGAAACTGTAAAGCAACTTATCATTAAGCGTGGTTTTACAAATATTAAAATATTTGTTATGTTTACAGAGCCTCAGCATAAAAGTGGCGTTTTAGATGAAAAATCCGCCTATGAATGTTGGCTTGAAGGTGTTAAAGCAGCACATAACGCTCTTGTGCGTGATGGACTCAGAGATAAGGTCAAACTTATGGGGCCCAACGAGGGTAGTACCATTACCTCCGTGATGCTTCATTGGGCTGCCGAACACGCAAAAGAATATATTGATATATATTCAAGCCATACATACCAATTTGTGGATCAAACTCCCAAAAAGTTTGTTGTTTCCGGTAAAAGAAGTGTAGGTATGGGTGTTCCGGGTGCCAGATTTTGTAAAACTGTTTTAATAAAACCTAATACTGAATATATAATTTCCCTTGACCTTTCTGCTAATTTTATGGAAGAAACAACGGACGATAGTTTTATTTATTGCGGTCTTTTTCTTGATGATGGCAGAAACGATGTTCATACTGCAGTCGGTCATGGACCATCTGCTCCTGTTTCTGATGGCAGTATATACGGTTTAAAATCATCTAATTTTAATTCAGATGGAGTAACTCAATTTACCTTTAAATTCAATTCAAAAGAAGCTACAAGCGGTGTTTTAGGTGTTTTCCATGATATTAAAACAAGCTCAGCATCTTATTGTTCCTTTCTTGAGTTAAAAGAACTTGAAAGTGGGAAAGTTGTTGAAGTTTTAGATAATGACTCTTTTGATAGTTGGAATTTGATTTGTGCTGTTGAAGCCAATGATGATGTTTATAATGATTGGTACAGATGGTCTAAAACCGGGTTACAGTATGTACCAGAAGGTAAACCCTATTGTTTTGATGAATATAATGCCGTTTATGATAGAGATAACTCAAGAGACACTCACGGTGCCGATATTTGTATGGCTGCCATTTCCCTTATGAATAGTGGTTGCCAATCATCCCTTCTTTGGACTATTTTCGACCAACAGTGGCCCAATAACCATACAACCAACGCCGATTCTTTTGTAGATGGCGATCATCGTTGCGGTGTTATGCCTGTTCTTACACGCAGCCTTATCCCACATAAATCATACTATGCTTTTTCTCTTATTAGTAAATATGTTGATGGTGAAGGTACAAAAGTTTTTGAGGGATTTGGAGAAAATAACTTACAAACCACTATGTCGGTTTCATCACAAGGTGATATAACAATCGTGGTAGTTAACAATAAACCCTTTGATGATGAATTTGTTATCACATTTGATAAAGCATTAGATTCTGTTAAATTTAATCGTCATGCTTTTGCTCCTAAAACTTGTGTACCTGATGAAAAAGCAGAAATTATTGGCGTTGATAAGATTTTTGAAAACATTACAGAATCTATATCTGATAAGATTGCAGCCTTTGGCGTTCAGGTTTATACAACTCATTTAGATTAAAATTAAAAAGGTTCGTCCTTTTTTGGACGAACTTTTTTTAATATTTTTAAAAATAAAAATCCGTTCAAATAAGAGAACGGATTTTTGCGAAAGAGCAGTATAACGGTGCGTAGACGGGGTAAAAAAGTGAAAAGGTGCGTGACTACGTTGATCGATAAATTGGAATTTACCTTTCAGTATCTATCAACACCAAGTCGGATCGCAGCCATGTCGTTCTGTGAGCCAAGGAGTTGTCCTAATATGTTGTCTTCCTAAGACCGCTTGGCCTCCGACTTAGTATAACGGTGCGTAGACGGGGTAAAAAAGTGAAAAGGTGCGTGACTACGTTGATCGATAAATTGGAATTTACCTTTCAGTATCTATCAACAC
>JAZSJA010000033.1:0-6796 GCA_045534095.1 Acutalibacteraceae bacterium
TCGCCGCCGGTGTTGGTTTGGTCTGTCCAAAGCTGATCGATTGCCTGCCAGCTTATGATATTACTTACACCAAAAGACTGGGCACAAAGGGCACCAACAATAGCCTGAAGTCCATACCAAGGATCTTCGTCAGGTTGATTACGTACTTTATTAGCAACACTGTCTCTGGCAGAAAATTCATCACACCAGTATTCCTTTGTTTCAAACACACCGTACTCGTGCATAGCGCCCATAACCTTTTTGAAATAGGGCTCGGATGAATCGTAATAAACGTTATCGGTAATGAACTGTGCGGTAGGATAAACATGGCAAGCATGAATTTCAAATACGCTGGGATCATTTTTAAGAACGTATCTTAAAAGACCATCATTTGAACCACCCTGAGCACCGCCCATTGTCAAAATGCCGTCTAACACGTCGGCCTCTACAAGATAATCTTTAATAATTCGGCAAAGCTTTAGGTAGGGTTCTGCCGAATCGCTGGCGCCATCGGGATGATAAGAACCATCAACGTTTCTGTTACAGGGCTCGGTGAAGAACATTAAATAATCAACGTTATGAATACCACGTGCCTTGAGTTCGTTTAAGAGATTTTTATACAAATATCCAAAACGGAGTCCTGCTTTTGTAACGCGAGTCCAATATTCATCAAGTCCACTGAAATCATAGCCTACGCTTTCGCCGTTAAGATCCTCGCCGCGGCCGTCCAAGTATTTTGCCTCTTGCTGAGCGTCTTGGCCGCCTTTTATAATCTCAATAACAAACTCAACGTCCCAACCGAGCTGCATAACAATGTTCATATCTCTGCTTTGCAATTCTTTGCAGTAATCGTAGAGGTAGTTGGCACGAACGCTGTCAAGATCCCAGTTGTTTGCAGTTGCGGACCAGAGCCAAGGGGTGTTAACCTTTGTACGGCAGGTATGAACACCCATTTCTTGAAGTCTGTCAATCTCAAGTTCCAACATTTCATCGGTATAAGCTCTACCCGATTTGTCATCCTTCATAAAACCGAAGGCATGATAAACGGTAGCGCTCATTCCACGATAGGTATCGATTATGGGATCTTGATTGTTATAGGCGTTAAGCTGGAATACCCAACCGGGGCCGTATTCTTCCTCATAATCGTCAGAATATTCATCATCGTCAGAATATTCATCATCGTTCCAATAGTCATCTTCTGAGGAATCGTTTTCATCATACTCCTCATCATAGTATGAATCATCATACCAAGAATCATCTAAATCGGCAGAATCCTCAGAATCCTCTAAATCTTCTGCATCTTCTGAATTCTCATCTTCGGTATCTTCTACAACCGAGTTTACATCAGACTCATCGGATGAAACCGAAGCGTTTTTATCTTTGTTTTCCTTAGAGCTACAACCCGTAAGAGCGAGGGCTAAGGCAAGTGCAAGACAAAAACAAATGATTTTTTTAGTTAAATGATTTATCTTAAACATCGATCTCATCCTTTCTTTTTTTAGTTAAAAGCACCACTACAGCAGAAATAATAGAGGTAAGACCAATCATCATTACGGCTCCAAGGCTGTCACCTGTAGAGGGTGATGTGTCTAACGTACCTTCGTTTTCCTCATAATAATCATCATCGAAATCAGTATCGTAATCATAATCATCATCATATGAACCGAGGTAACTGAAATCTTGATCCATACCACCGTTTTGAACAATAACAGATGGATCAATATTATCATAATCGAATGGGATATGTTGAGTGTAATAATTGTAGTCGGCCTTATTGGCGTGCTTCTCAAGGGTTAGGGACATAGTGTCTAATCCTATTGAGCCCTTTGTACACTCAATTACCATATAAGTTTCGCCTGTGGGAGATGTTCTGAAGCCAAATCCCTCGTGCTTCCACTCTTTTTTAGCGGTTATTATGGATTTAGGATTATTTTCCAAATCAGTAAAGTAAAGGGTTGTGGGTTCAACAAGAGTTGCAAGGTAAACTCTACCCTCACCACCATTGATAGCTTTGATAGAAGTACCAAAATAGTAAACCTCACTTGGATTTAACTGAAGTGGCAGAATGTATTTTGTGCCCTCACTAACAAGAAGGAAACGATCTGCAGTATCTGCAAGTTCTTTATTTTTAACTATACGCATAGTTTTAGGCATTGCATCCCAACCACATTCACTAATATCCTTTTCAAAGCTGGGGTTTTTAAAGATATTATAAAAATCTGTTGTATATGCTTTCTCGGCATCTTCATCTACAACAAGATCAGAGGCAACTGTGATTTTTATATCGTCAACGTAGAAGTCGGTATAGGTCTTACCAATTATATTATAGATTGCGGCTTTAAGCACACCATAATCACGTGCGGTAAATACAAAGGTAAGTTGAACCCATTTACCCTCGGTGTTTCCATGAGAATTACCAAGCTCACCGGAATAATCACCATAATCTCCGCCGTAATAAACTGCACGGTAGTTAGGCTCTAAATTGACTGCTGCCTCTCTAATTTTTGTATCGTACTTATACCAAAGAGAGAGTGTGTAGTTGTGATTATAAGCAACACCGTATGAGAGATATGCTTCATCTAAAATTGCTTCAATATCCTCTTTTTCGGCGTCGTATTTAAAATGAAGTGATTTTTTACCGCTGTGAACGTTGGCGTCATTAGCGGACTTAGCGGTGTAAATTTCGTAAGCGTTTTTATCGGTATGAGTAAGTGCAAAACGATCGGTTTCAAAATCCACATTCTCGATAACGCCGCCTATGGGAGAGAGCTCTTTTGTTACTGTAACGTCATCTACAAAAGCATCTCCTCCAAGGCTTGCAAACATAATTGCAACACCCTCGTGAATGCCTGTGTAAACCTCAAACGAATAGTTTTTGAATGCATTTGTATTACCGGTTGCATAGCTTGTTGAAGAAATTGCATTGTAAACGTTAGGAACCTTTGAAGAAACGTTTGAAACAGAAGCAAAAACGTTACCCTTAGCACGGAATTTAACGGTGTAACGGCTATGAGCATCAAGGCCTAAAAGCTGATAAGCAGTAGTATTTTTGCCGCTGAGCTTTAAGGTGTTGTCTGAAATCTCTCCATCGCCAAGCCAAGGAGCGATATCATTTGTCATACTGCCGTTTGAAAGTTCCTTAGCGGAATAATATTCATAAAGTTCAACGTTATCCATATAAATTTTAGGAACTAATGCGGGTTCACCGGAATAACGAATAATAAAGTTGGCGGAGGTGTTTTCACCTGAATTAAAGTAAAGCTCTACTTTATACCAACCTGCATTACCTGCAAGATATGAAGTGGATTTTGCAAAAACTTTATTTGCATTTTCGCCATCAATATCATCTGCACCGCAAATCATCATATAGTTAATGTGATGCCAATCGTCAGGTTCACCGTTATAAGGATATTTCACATAATACGAAAATCTGTAATCGGTGTTTTTATTAAGACCATTTAAAGGAATAATTGTGTTACGATAGTAAGAAACAATCTCAAGAGATTTGCTACCCTCATAAGCCTCAACTGTGCTTACTGAAGTTTTACAATGTCCCAAAGAATCGGGGTAGGAGCGGTCGGCTGCATAAATACCTGAAATAGTACCGTTTTCAAAGGTGCCATCATCGCCTCTTAGTGAGAAAAGCTCGCGAGCGGGCTTATTATAACCACCAAATACCGCTTTGAGATAGGTATTATCGCTTATTGTAAAGGTGTATTCTGCATCGGTAGAAACAACCATACCGTCCTTATCTAACCAATGCTTAAAGTTATTGCCCTTATCGGGTACTGCGGTAACTGTTAAATCGGTGCCTTTTGCATAAACGCCGCTTTGTGTACCGGTTACAGAACCGCCTAAATCGGCAATTACCTCAAACTCTGCAGGTTTGAATACTGCAAAATCATCCACCCAACATTTGTCGCTATTTGCACCACGGCTCAAGAACCAAAGGGTAACATCGGTGTTTTCACCCGAATTGAAGTTAACAACAACTTCCTGCCACTTAGAGGTTGCTGCTGCCGTTTTTTCGGCAACACCCATAGATTCGTTAAGAGGATAATCGGCAAGCTTGCCTGCGGAATTTTCTTTATAAGGCTTAACCCCCTTAGGAAGTACCATTGCGTTAAGGGAAACTCCTGAACCACTTTCAATATAAGCCCAGAAGCTGATTGCATAATCGGTGTTTTTCTCCAAACCGGTGAAATGACGACCTGAGAAGGCGTACTGGGTTTGAATTTTTATAGATTTTGTACCGGTATGTGCATGAATATCGCTTGCTTGAATATTAACCTCCCAAGTTGGGGTGCCAATATATTCAACGTCATAATTTGAATCGATTATTTTTTTGGTAAAGTCATCTGCCTTGCTGTAATAAGCGAGAAGTCCTTTTGTGGAATCCTCCAAACTTGCGTTTGTAATTTCGATCTCCCCTGCTTTAAATGAGGGAGTAGGCATTTCAAGGCTTTGGGGAACGGTATAAGTGAAGGTTAAATCGGTTGAAATAACGTTGCCAAAGCCATCATACCAACCCTCAAAGCTATTACCTTTAAAGGGTGTTGCGGTAATTTCAACCTTATCCCCTGCTTTGGTACCTTCGGGAAGTGCTGAAGGTGTAATGCTACCGTAGTTTAAGGGATTACCTTTATAATCATCCTTTAAGAGCGGATCGATAAGCTCAAGATTATAATAGGTAACGGTTTTAACGTTATTAAACATTAAGAAAAGATAATACTCAGAATACTTACCTGAATTGAAATTGTAGGTTATGTTGCCTTTGCGATTTGCTTCGGTGAGTACAAGTGCGCCCTTTATAAGAGCTTTATCGATGCTATCACCCACAATATCCTGAATATCTATAAATTCTCTATCGGCATAGATTTCACCGGTATTTGCATTCCAGCAATACTGGTTGGTGAATTGCGCTTTTGGAACTAAAAGTGCTTTGTAGAAGGTGCCGTCCTTACCATCATTTAAGGTGGTAAGATAATCAAAAGAAAGGGTATAATTCTTTGCAAGTTCAAGGGTAGGAAGCTTTACGTAATAATGTCTGCCATGTGCATTTTTAAGTTTAAAACTTCTTGTTTCCTCAGAATAGGTAAAATCAGAGCCGTATCTCTCGGTAACGGTTTTTTCAGGAATATTTCTACCATCTTCATAGGTTGCACTGCCATCAAGATGTCTTGTATACCAATCGTTAAGAGAATATTCTGTCCAAAGGTCGGCTGCATCCTCAGGTTTAACCTCAAATTCCTCATCGGGCTCGTCGGGTTTTACGGGAGGTTCAATAGGTTCATCCTCTTCTACCAATTCGGGGTCGATAACAGAGAAATTAGAATAGGTAACGGTTTTAATGTTATTAAACATTAAGAAAAGATAATACTCAGAATACTTACCTGAATTGAAGTTGTAGGTTATGTTGCCTTTGCGATTTGCTTCGGTGAGTACAAGTGCGCCCTTTATAAGAGCTTTATCGTTGCTACCACCCACAATATCCTGAATATCTATAAATTCTCTATCGGCATAGATTTCACCGGTATTTGCATTCCAGCAATATTGATTGGTGAATTGTGCCTTTGGAACTAAAAGTGCTTTGTAGAAGGTGCCGTCCTTACCATCATTTAAGGTGGTAAGATAATCAAAGGAAAGGGTGTAATCCTTGTTAGTGGTAAGTAGAGGCATTTTTATATAATAATGTCTGCCGTGTGCATTTTCCAAAGTGTAGCTATCGCTTGCAGAATCGTAAGAGAAATCTGCCCCGTATCTCTCAGTAACGGTTTTTTCGGGGATATTTCTGCCATCTTCATAGGTAGCACTGCCATCGAGATGTCTTGTATACCAATCGTTTATGGAAAGTTGTTCCCAAACCTCGGCAGGATTTTCTTCCTCCTCAGGTGTGGTATCGGTTGGGTCAACAACCTTGAATTTGGAATATGTAGCAGATGCAACGTTATTGATTTCAATATACAAATAATATTGTGTTTGAGTTTTTGTATTAAAGGTATATGAAACGGTGCCGCTGTATTCATTTGAAGCAAGTGGCTTATTCACAAAAATATCATATGCTCCAAGGAAACTTCTGCCTGACAACATAGCACCATAACCATTCCAGGTAACGGAATTAGTAAAGGCAGACTCCGGCATTAAAATAATCTTATACATATTAGGGGTTCCGTTTGATGCAGTAAAACTATAATCAAAGGAAAGGGTAAAGTCCTTATTTTTTGTAAGCGCAGGTAACTTTACGTAATAATTTTTACCTGATGCACCCTCAAGAGAAAACTTTCCTCCGCCGTACGCAAACTGTTCAGGGTACACGTCTGTCATTTTCTTTTCAGCAAGACTAAGGGGATCACTTACTTCAGTTTTAACCTGTCTTGTATACCAATCGTCAGCTGAAATTCCGCTCCACAAATTAGTGGCAGCCGAAACAGGTGCGATAAACATACAAGCCAAACTTGTAAGCACAATCAATGCCGAAAGCATAACTGTTAAGGTTTTTTTCATTACTTATACCTCCGTTTAATTAAAGGTGAATATTTTCACCCAAGTTACAGTATCATTATACATTATTATACAAAAATCGTAAATACATTATCATACAAAAAAACGACGGTATTGTCCAAATAGGTTTAAATTTTGGAAATATTTGCATATGCAATAAAAGCCTTTTATAATCATCATCCTTGGTTGATTAAAACGCTGTTCAACCCTATTTTTAAAAACTTTTATTCTCCCTTTATTTTGGTATAATCCATCCCTTTACCGAATATATTTTAATTGAGGTGGTAATGAATGGCCTACAGCGACAGAGAGCTTC
>JAZSJA010000136.1:0-9606 GCA_045534095.1 Acutalibacteraceae bacterium
TTACACCTATAATGATGGCGAAAACTCCATAAAAATAAACGGTAACATTCAGTACACCGCCATTAAACTTAATGATTTAGAAAAAGGCAAATCATACAAAATCAGGTTTATGTATTATGCCCCAACAACCTCTACCGTTGGCTCAAGCTCCAAGGCTTGGGTTAGTCAGGTTGGTATTATAAAGGGCGGTACGGAAATGAATTCAAACCTCCCAACAGAATACCTTAAAAAAGGAGCTGTTTTTTCAGGTGAAGCAGGTAAATGGCACGAGTACACTCTGCTCTTCAGAGCCGAAACAACCGACCTTTATTTTGGTATGGGACTTACCTTTGTATCGGGCTATACACTTTATCTGGATGAATTTACCGTAACAGAAACCGATGAAGATCCCGACGTTGTTCCCGTAGTTCCGGGCAAAGAGCCAAAAGATAAGCTTGTTATTGACTTTGAAACCGAAAAAACAGGTGCAAATGCAGCCCTTTCTCCTAAAGATCGTATTGAAATTGTAGAGGCAGAAGCATATGACGGCGAGACTTCCAATATGCTTCACTTTATAAAGGGTCAGTACGCTTCTGCAACAACTCTTAACTATAGTTCCACCTATTCAACCGATACCGATGCGGTGTTTACAGTGGGAGTCAAGCCTAAAAAGGTTTACAAAGTTTCATTCCGCGTAAAAACTAATTCTCAAACCCTCCCCGCAGACGCTAAGGATGAGTGGATAGCTATTTACCTTACCTATGGTAAAAAATATTTAGTTTCCTCATATCAACATAATGCTAAACGTGACGAATGGCTTTATTATGAATATGCTGTTTCTACCGCCGCAGACCAAAATCTACTTTCATTTTTTGTAAATGCCGGCGAATCCACACCCGATATGTGGATAGATGATATCACCTTTACCGAAACCGATTATGAACCTTTCCTCGGTTGGGGCAATGAGCCAAAAGAAGATATTTTAATCAACTTCGATGATTTTTATGTATCGTACGATATTTCTTGCGCATCGATTGCAGATGGCCCTGAGCGTGATGGTAAAATTACAAAAGCTACCTATTTAAAGGGTGGAGATTATAACTATAACGTTGTTGCCAACTATGGTGCGGTTACTAAGTATCAAGACCCCGTATTTACCGTACCCTGTAAAGAAAACACCCTTTACGAATTCAGTTATTATATTTACGTTCCCAAAGATACGGGAGATTTAAGCTATTTTGCAGTGTATTATGATTGGAATAATACTTGGGTGCTTCGTTCAAGCGGTTTAAAAGAACGTGATCAATGGGTTAAAAAGACTATAAGATTTACCACTAAAAAAGGTCAAACAAGGCTTTCCTTAACCTTTAACGGCGGTAAGAATATTCCTGATATTTATCTGGATGATATTCGTCTTAAAGAGCTTAAACCCGGTGTTATAAGCTATGCAAATAACGAGAGTTATTGTGAGGATTGCTTTAACGTTATTGAAGAAAATAATTTAACCCAAAAAATCACAAGTTCTAAAACTCAGGTTATACAAATTCCCGTTGCGCTTCAACAGCAGTATATATTTGGTGTTACTGTAAAGAGCACTGAAAAATCAAATTCGCGAATATTCCTATCCTTTGATGGCGTTAATCCTATGGAGCCTTCTGAACCCGATTCACCCTCTGCCATTATTTCTGCAGATGGTAAAACCAGTCGTTACGGAATAGGATTTATATCTAATACTTCGGGATATGTGTATTTGGTTGTAGAAAATGATGAAGACATAATTAGCTTGAGCGATCCGTATTTGTTCTTTGCTATGTCATTATCCTCAAATTTACCAATGGGTATGGCTAAAAAACAGGCCAAGCAAACGCTTTCGGTAAACGCAAACAAAGGTGAACTAAAAGAACTTATCGTATTTGGTAGCGAAGAGGATCCCGAAAAAGGAAATAACGGATTAGGTGAGGAAAACAATCAGTCTAATGATGGTGCTGATGATTATATTGACGGCAATCCATCAACGGGCAGTAAAACAATAGCTCCCGTAGTCATTCTTTTCTTTACTTTATTTGTTGTATGTATATTACTTGCAAAATCCAAAAAAGAGGAGGAACAGGCATAATGAATAATCCATTATTTAAAATAATTTGTTTAATATTAGTGCTTTGTATGTCTTTTTCCGCCTTTACCGGATGTAGCAATAAAAAAGATGAAACTGCAGTTTCATCCACCGTTTCAGAATCTGATGAGCAGCCTGATGAACAGCCCGAAGATGATGAGATATTTGAAGAAGACCAATATGAAGATACCGAAGATGATGAGTATGATGAGATAATCGACGATTCCGATAATAGCTTTAGCGATTTTGAGGATAATTACGAAGACGATTATGATGAATGGTTAGACGAGCTTCCCGAGGAGGAAGAGGGAGTTTATTATGAGGAGTTAACTGTAAAAAATTCAACCCCCTCCAACACCTATTTTAGAGGCATTAACTATATCCATCAAATGGCTAGTTATTATACCGATTCTTACGGACGTCTTTATACAGATAAGCAGCGTGAGTACGAGCTTGAACTTATGGAAAATATGGGTGTCAAAATGATTCGTGCTTTCTACGGTTCTTCTCTTACCTACAATCCTATCACAAAACAGCATGATTATAATTCTCAAGGTATGAAAGAATTTATATCAGGGCTTAAAGCTATGGATTCTATAGATATTGACGTTGGTGTTACCGCTATTTGGTCAATGGAAGATCTTGTTGATAATGAGGAAATTGAAAACACAGTTAAATTTGACCTTGGAGGGCCTGGTATTGTTGTTAAGGATGACTGGGATGCTACTATAAAAAATTATCGGAATTTTATGAAAAATACCGTATTAACCCTCAAGGCAAATGGCGTTAATAATTTGGGCTATTTCTTTGCCTATACCGAGTGCAACAATACCTTCACCGGGGATAACCTTGATATTAACGGTGAAAAAGCAGAAAACACTCGTGCCGATCGTGAGTATGAAAAACTTTATCCCCTTTATGATGATCTCGTTACCGCATTAGATGGCGGACTTAAAGATGCAGGCCTTCGTAACGGCTATAAAATAGTAGGCCCTTGCGATAACTGGCGTGCCGATGATGGTAGCGAGCCCACATCTTTACTTGTAAAGTATACTATTGAAAATCTTGCGGATAAGGTGGATATCATTGGTTCTCACAATGGTTATGATCGTGCAAACGAATACATCAATGATATGTATTATGAAATCCCATTCCAAAAATTAACCTACCCCATGGAGCAGGCTAAAAAGGTTGGCAAGGAATATTGGGTAGATGAATATAACGTAGCTGTTACAAAATATGGATATGAGACGGTTCGTGCTGCTAATAAAAATCCTTGGAAAGGGGTTGCAGCAGGTGCTATGGTTAACGCCATAATGAATATGGGTGATATTTCAAACGTATTCCTTTGGACCCTTTGGGATGAGCAATGGCCCGATAATACCCTTAGCGATGCAACCGGCGAATTTGATAACGGCATTCAAATTTGTGGATATCTTAATTGCTTGTTTGAAACCCAAACACCCCTTGCACCGTGGTATTCCATCTCTCTGCTTACACGCTATGTTGGCGAGGGCAACCTTTATGAATGTGAAGGACCCGAATACGCAGTTTACGTTTCTGCTATTAAGCGTAATGATGGTGAAACAACGGTTGTTGTTACCAATTATGACATAATGGAAGCAGATGTTAAGATTAACTTTGAAAAATCTATGGGTGGCAAAACCTTCTATCGTTATATTTATGATGCTAACTCTATAAAGCCCATATCAAGCTATGAGATGATAGAGGCAGATGCAGTCGCAAAGGGTGTAACAACCGGATTTTATGATCAACTCCCATCAGGTTCAGTAGCAATTTATACCACCGAAAAACCAAACTTCGTAAAATAAAAATGTAGTTATATTTTATAAATTGCACCAAAAGGAGATATACCTATGCAAAAAGTTTATGTAAACAATAAAAAGGTTATCAATCCTAATTTTAAAGGCATAAATATGATTCACCAAATGTATGAATATATGCCCGATAAATTTGATCGTGTTTATAATGAGGAACAATGTGCTTTGGAATTTGACACCTTCAAAAAAATGCGTGTTAAAATGATTCGCTCTTTTTATGGTGCGTCACTTTCTTGGGATAACATAAAAAAAGATTATAATTTTGAATCCAAGCATATGCAAGCTTTTTATAAATCATGTAATGAGTTTAAAAAAGCAGGCGTTGAAATAGGTATTACTCCCCATTGGACAATGAGGGGCTTTTTGGATGACCCCTATGTGGGTGAACTCCCCAACGGTATAAATATTTCTCGTTTTGGTAACGTAGTTAAGGATGATTTAGAAGCAACCGCCAAAAATTTCGAAAAATTTATTGAGCGTTCTGTAAATGAGTTTGAAGCACATGGTATAGATAATATTAAATATCTTTTTGCTTTTACCGAGTGCAACAACACCTTTAACAGTAATAATCAACAAATTAAAAACGAGAAAAAATACCTTTCGGTTGTAAGAAGAGAGTATGAAAAATTGCTCCCGATTTTTGACCGATACATCACCGCCATTCATAACGGATTGGTTGCAGCAGGTAAGCGTGATAAATATAAAATTGTTGCCCCTTGTGATAACTGGCGAGCAGACGACGGAAGCGAGCCCATCTCAATTTTAACTAAATATTGTTGTGATAACCTTGCCGACAAGGTGGATATCATAGGTTCTCACAACGGATATGACCGCTCCTTTGCCTTTACTGATGATACCTATTATGATATCCCATTTATCAAAATGCCCGAACCTCTTGGACGTGCTCAGGGGGTTGGTAAAGGCCTTTGGATTGATGAATATAACGTTATGATTCACAACTGCTATACTGCCGATAAGTACGTGGTGGTAAATCCCGACCCTATGAAAGGTGTTGCCCTTGGTGCAATGACCAATTCTATAATGAATATGGGGTGCGATAACGTATTTTTATGGGGGCTTTATGATCAACAATGGCCCGATCACAGAAACTCGGGTGAATTTGATGACGGTGTTCAAATGGTTGGTTATATTCCGTGCCTTATGCGTTCGACTACGCCATATGCCGCTTGGTATTCTCTTTCCCTCATTACTCGATATTTGCAGGACGGCCAGGTTTATGAGAGTAAGGTTACAAAGGGCACATACGTTTCGGCTTTGAAACGCACCGATGGCGAAACAACTGTTGTTCTTACCAACTATATTGATGAACCTACCCACGTTGAGATTGATTTTGAAGAGTCTTTTGGTGGCAAAACCTTCTATAAATATATTTATGACCCTAAAACCGTAAATCCTAAACCTGGAAACGAAATGATTGGTTCATCAGGCTCGGTAGGGGAGATTGATAAAAAAATCACCGATGAACTGCCTGGTTACGCTATGGTAATCTACACAACAGAAAAACCTTGCAATTCGTAAAAAAATATGGTATATTTCCTTTAGACACAATTTATTCACAATTTAAAGGAGATATATTTATGAATACTAATGTTTGGCAGATGATAAAATTCACCCTTTTTTCCATTTCTGCAGGTATTATTCAAGTTGGTTCCTTTACCCTTTTAAACGAAGTTTTTGAGATGATTTACTGGCCCGCATACCTTATTTCTCTTATTCTTTCGATACTTTGGAATTTCACCTTAAATCGCAGATATACCTTTAAATCGGCAACCAACGTGCCTGTTGCCATGGCAAAGGTTTTTGCCTTTTACCTGGTGTTTACGCCTATTTCCACTTGGCTTGGTTATCTTGCAGAGGGAGCGGGGGTTAATGAATATATAGTGTTGGGTGTAACAATGTTGAGTAACTTTGTTTTAGAATTTTTATTCTGCAAGTTTATTGTCTATCAAGGCAATGAAAACACACTAAAAAAATAAAATCAAAGGGATTTAAAAACCCAAATTTATTAAAGCTCTTTAAATAAGAATAAAAAGAAATTAAAAATCTGCAACAAAAGTGCAAAAAAGCACTTTCGTTGCAGATTTTATGTTTATAAACATTTTTATCCGAATAGGTTTTTCCTCAATGGCTAAGACCCGTTCCGCGGCCGGAAAGCGAGCGCATTTTTTTACATCCCCTTTTCCCTTTAATTTAAAGATTGCCCTTTAAATATTTTAAATACTCTTCTTTAGTTAGGGTAGGTGTGAAATTCTTTATAATATTCTCTGCTTTTTTAGCCCCGTCAACCAAAAGACCAACCGTCGTTAAAGCCATAAGTTTTGCGGGGGTCAAAACGGCATAGTCGTAATTTGCAATTTCAAAATTTTTTGAATGAAGACCACCGGTAAACCCACCTATGCAAGGGTGAATTGCGGGCATAATGGAGCTGATATCACCCATATCGGTAGAGCCGGCAAGGGTGTGATTGGTTAAGATATTTTCATCGCCAATAAGTTCCTTGGCGACCTCTTCCATAGCCGAGTTAAGACCGTCGGATTCGCATAAAGGTAGGTATCCAACTGTGTTTTTGATTTTAGCTGTTGCACCAATCATCTGGCAGGCACCTAGAATGCTGCGGTCGGTAACCTCATTCGCCTTTTTAACCGCTTCAACAGTGGCACCGCGAACCTGCATTTCCATTGTTACCCTGTCGGGCACCACGTTTACAACCTTACCACCGTTTGTAATAATGGGGTGGATTCTGATTTGTTCTTCCTCACGGAAGGTATCACGGTTGGAGTGTATGCCTAAAATGGCAAGAGCGGCTGCGTTAAGAGCGTTTGTGCCGTCAGCAGGGGAGGCAGCGTGGGAAGCCGTACCTAAAAAATCAACCTCTTTGGATATAAAGCCAAGACTGTTTACTTTTAGAAATAGTTTTTGGTCGGGAGTTTTGCTTGATGCGTGAAGCATCATCGCCATATCTACATCGTCAAAAGCACCCTCGTAAACAAGCTGTTGCTTACCGCTAAAATATTCTAATTTTCCCTCGTCTTTAAGGGATTGCCTGAAGTCAAGTTCAATAAATTCTTCGGCAGGCACCGCCATAAAGGTTACGTCGCCGTCTAAATACTCCATAATGCCGCTTTTTTTCAGTATGTATGCTGCACCAAGCAAGGCACCGATTTGAGCCGAATGTCCGCAGGCATGCACCGCACCATTTTCCTTAGCATCAGGATGCTCTGCACAACAAATGGAGTCAAGCTCACCAATAAGGCAAATGTTATATTTGCTATTTTTACCCTTTAGGGTTGCCTTAACACCTGTAATGGCAAGAGGATGTTTAAAATCCATACCAAGCTCAATAAAGGCCTTCTGCACCAAAGCAGAGGTTTTTTCCTCTCTGAATCCAAGCTCGGGAGTTTTGTAGACCTCTTCGGCTATATTTTTTATCCATTTTGCACCTTCATCAGCAACAGATAAAAGCTTTTCTTTTATTTCTTTAAAGTCCATTTAAAACCTCTCCAAAAACTATAATAAAATAAGTTATTATGGATAAATTATATGTCTTTTTAAAAATAAAGTCAATTAAAATAAAAGGAAACTGTAGTAAGAAATGGTCAAAAATCAGGATTTAAAAAAATCGGGGAGGATGTAAAAATAACATCTTCCCCTGATATTGCCGCTTTTCCGTTCCGATAACAGGCGGCAATAGTTATCGGATATCTATAATAATTATTTGCATTAAGGTTTGAAAATATGCAAGTCCATAAAAATAATTTTTAAATATGAAATTAAAAGGATTTGAGAACTTGTTGAAAAATCACATAAAAGCAAATAAAGTGGGTTTACCCGCAAAAAGTTACAATCTAATATATATAATTGCACAATTTTTAAGGATTAAAATCCAAAAAACTATATAAACTAATTAAAAATAAAAAAAATCCAAAAAAAGGTTGCAAACTGAAAGAGTTTTGTGTATAATAATATTACAAACTAAATATCGCGGGGTAGAGCAGTTGGTAGCTCGTCGGGCTCATAACCCGGAGGTCGCAGGTTCAAGTCCTGTCCCCGCAACCAAAAAAACTCGGTACACCATAAGGTGTGGCGAGTTTTTTCTTGTTATGCGATTTTGTTTTGAACCTGCGACCGACGGGTTTCCGGGGCAACACACTCGACCGCCGCCGGTGGCGGATGCAGGGAGAGTTTGTTGGCGCAGCGGTCAAAGTTCATAGGCGCTCCAAGCCGTTATGAACTTTGGGAACCGCAAGAGGGCAAGCAAACGCAAAGCGTTTGTGCGAACAGGTTCAAGGTCTCGGCTGCCGCCTCGGTCGGTGCTTCTGTGCTTTGCACAGAGGTGTCCACCGGACACCCGCACCCTGTCCCCGCAACCAAAAAAATGCAGTCGCTAAAAGCGGCTGCTATTTTTTTGGTTGCATCCAAGCCGAAGGCTTGGTATGTAATCCGCGTTAGCGGAATGTAATCAGTTTGCAAAGCAAACTGTATGGCATCAAGGTGCAAGCCTTGTATGTATATGTCTTCGGCTTGATTACATACCGACTTTGTCGGATTACATCCATTTTCTTTCGAAAATGATTACATACACGCTACGCGTGATGAGGTTGCGATATTAGATTTTCTGTGTTATAATTCATACGGTGATTAATATGAGCGAAAATTTATTATTAAAATACTCAGAGCAATTAGCATCGGAAATAGAGATGCTTTGCAAAAATATTAAGGGTGATTCTAATACTGTTTTTCAGATTCGGAAATCTTCCTCAAGTGTTTACGCTAACATAATGGAAGCTCAATATCCACAAAGCTTACCCGATATGCTTTCTAAATTTAAAATTGCACGAAAAGAATGTAATGAAACTGAAGGTTGGCTAAAACTTTTATTTTCTACAAATGTGATTGATGAAAATGTATTTAAAAAGCATAGAAACCTTTGCGGTAGAATAAAACGAATATTAACTTCGTCTTGTATAACGATAGAAAATAAAATTAAAAAATAGTTCTGGACTTTTGAAAATCTTTCGGTATAATGTGTTGTTTGAAAGGCGGCGGATTATATGGAATGCGACTTGAAAACACTGTATTTTGTTCGCGGTAAAATAATTATGGCTATGGCAGATTTGAGAAGAACGGAAGATGATCCCGAAATTTTGCAAATATTACGGAGAGCGCAACTCATTATTGAAAAGAAAATTTTTGATGCAAACTTTCCAAATAAGATAGAACAATACAAAAATTTGATTGTATAACAAAAGGAGCGATTATGAATTTTCATCAATTGATAGACGGAATGAAAAAATACAAGTCGACCGAAAAGGATATATGTCTTCATTGCCTTGGCGTAATGCCGGAACAAATAAATACAAATGTAGTTATTGCGCCTTGGTGGGAACCTAAATCATTGGCGCTTCTTGGCGATGCTGAATACTTGAGTGAATCTCAGTTTTCTGCTATAAAAGTATGGAATATAAAAAGCGAATTTTGTGATATAACCTACATTAAAACCGGCATCGGCGCACCTGTGTTTATGGATGCTCTTTTGGCTTTGGGTGTAACGAAATGCAAAAATGTTATTTTTGTAGGGTCTGTTGGTTCTTTAGACGAAGATATAGGTATAGGAGATATTGTCATTCCTCAATATAGCATCTGCGGTGATGG